>NZ_RZOF01000121.1:0-15829 GCF_003998955.1 Mesorhizobium sp. M4B.F.Ca.ET.017.02.2.1
ACAGCTGCTTGCCGCAGAAGGCGGCTTCGACGGCACGGTGCGCTTCATCTTCCAGCCGGCCGAGGAGTGGGGCAGGGGTGCGCTCGCCATGCTGGACGACGGGCTCCTCGAGCGCTTCCCCTTCGAGGAGATCTTCGGCCTGCACAATATGCCGGGCCTGCCCATCGGCCATTTCGAGACCCGCGTCGGGCCGATCATGTCGGCCGAGGACAATTTCGAGATCGTGCTGAAGGGTGTCGGCGGCCATGCCGCGCGTCCGCATGCCGGCCAGGAGACGCTGGTCGCCGCCTGCGCGCTGGTCGTCAATCTGCAGACCATCGTCTCGCGCCGCTTGAGCCCTGCCGACATCGGCGTCGTCTCGGTCACCGAGCTGATCACCGACGGCACCCGCAACGCGCTGCCCGGCTTTGCCCGCATCCTCGGCGACGCCAGGAGCTTCCGCCCCGAGGTGAGCGCGGCGATCGAAAGCGAGATGCGCCGCATCGCCCAGGGCACCGCGCAGGCCTATAACGTTGCTGCCGACGTCACTTACACGCGCGAGTTCGTGCCGCTGGTCAACGACGCCGGCCTTGTCGACGAGGCTTTTGTCGCGGCCCGAAGCGTGCTGGCCGACGACGCCGTCGGCGCCGCGGCGGAGCCGATGACCGGCTCGGAGGATTTCGCCCGCTTCCTCGTCCACGTGCCCGGCTGCTTCGTCTTCCTGGGCAATGGCGCCAGCGCGCCGCTGCACAACCCGTCCTACGACTTCAACGACGAAGGCCTGCTGCACGGCGCGCGATTCCATGCTGCAGTGGCGCGGCGGCGGCTGGCGGCAGGGTCATAGGGGCTCCTACACCCCATCCGCCTTCTCGATCTCCTCGAGATAAAACATCTTGCTCGGCTGCAGATGGTCGACGCAGAGCTGCGCCAGCACCCAATTGTCCCGGCGCTTCATCGCCTCGATCATGAACCAGTGGTGCTGGCGCGAGACTTCGAGCTTGTCCGGGTCGGCGAGCGAGTTCGCCCGCACCGGCAGGCTGAGCCGCATGTAATGGTCGATCGACGACACCAGATAGTCGTTGCCGCAGGCCGAGAACATGGTGAGGTGGAAACGGTCGTTGGCCTCGTGGATGCCGCGTAAATAGTGGGCGTCGACATGGGCGCTGTAGATCCGGTGGATCTCCATCAACTCGTCGATCAGCGCATCGCTTGCCGGCAGCGGGATCATCAGCGCCGCCTGCCGCTGCAAGAGCTCGCGCACTTCGTAGATCTGGCGCACCTCTTCCGGCGATAGCCGCCTCACCATCGCGCCCTTGTTGCGCTCGCGGGTGACGACGCCGAGCTTCTCCAGCTGATAGAGCGCCTGGCGGATGGTGTGGCGCGACACCGGGAAGCGGCCAAGCAGCACGTCCTCGACCAAACGCGTGCCGGGCGCCAGGCGGCCGAAGATGATGTCCTCCTCCAGCGCCCGCACGACGTCGGCTTCCTTGCCGCCATAGTCTGCCACGTGGAGCATTCCCTTGTCCTTGCCGCGTCCTTTGCGGTCACTCTAGCCGCAGACAGAGCCTTTCCGCAACTGCAGGGAACGGTCACGATAATCGATAATACTACACGCATAGCAAGTCAAAACCGCCCATATCTTGGGTATTCCCGCCGGAGTATAGTTCATAATTATTGACAATATGAGCCGTTGGCCTATGATTCCGGTCAGCGGCAGCCCACCCGGGCGCCCGCAGTCAGCGTGAGTTTCAGCCCAAAGGTGTCGATTGGCGTATCGCGGCCTCAGGAAGGGAGTGACCAGCTACGGCGACGCAGCCTTCTCGCTGTTCCTGCGCAAGGCCTTCATCAAGGCGGCCGGCTATTCGGACGACGCGCTGGAGCGGCCGATCGTCGGCATCGTCGACACCGCCAGCGACTACAATCCCTGCCACGGCAACGCGCCGCAGCTGATCGAGGCGGTCAAGCGCGGCGTCATGCTTTCGGGTGCGCTGCCGATGGTGTTCCCGACCATCTCCATTCACGAATCCTTCGCCCACCCGACCTCCATGGTGTTGCGCAACCTGATGGCGATGGACACCGAGGAGATGATCCGAGCGCAGCCGATGGACGCGGTGGTCGTCATCGGCGGCTGCGACAAGACCTTGCCGGCGCAGATCATGGGCGCGATCAGCGCTGACCTGCCGACGGTCGTGGTGCCGGTCGGCTCGATGGTCGTCGGCCACCACAAGGGCGAGACGCTGGGCGCCTGCACCGACTGCCGGCGCCTGTGGTCGAGCCACCGCGCCGGCGATATCGACGCCGCCGAGATCGACCTCGTCAATGGCAGGCTGGCGCCCTCGGTCGGCACCTGCATGGTCATGGGCACCGCCAGCACCATGGCGATCGTCGCCGAGGTGATGGGCTTCTCGCTGCCTTTCGCCGCCTCCATTCCGGCGCCCCATGCCGAGCGCGTCCGCTCGGCGGAAGCGAGCGGACGCGCCGCCGCCACGCTTGCCGTCTCCGGCGCACCGCTGCCCGGCGCCATCGTCACGCCGGCATCGATACGCAACGCCATGGTCGTCATGCAGGCGATCGGCGGCTCGACCAACGGCATCATCCATCTCGCCGCGATCGCCGGCCGGGCCGGGCATCCGGTCGATCTCGCCGAGTTCGACAGGATCGGCCGCGAGGTACCGGTGCTGGTTGACCTGAAGCCGTCTGGCGAACACTACATGGAGCATTTCCACCAGGCCGGCGGCGTGCCCAGGCTGCTGGCCGAGCTCGTCGATGTCCTCGACCTGACGACGCCCATGGTCGAGGGCGGCACGCTCGGCGACCGGGTCATGAAGCCCGGGGACATGCATGCGCAGGACGTCATCCGGCCGCTCGGCCGGCCGGTGACTGGGCAGGGCGCCATGGCCGTGCTGTCGGGAAATCTCTGTCCGCGCGGCGCGGTCATCAAGCATTCCGCTGCCTCGCCGGCGCTGATGCGGCACAGCGGGCGCGCCGTCGTCTTCGAATCCGTCGCCGACCTGGCCGAGCGCATCGACGATCCGGCGCTCGACGTCACCGCGGACGACGTGCTTGTGCTGCGCAATGCCGGACCGCGCGGCGCGCCCGGCATGCCCGAGGCCGGCTACATCCCGATCCCGAAGAAGCTGGCGGCGCTCGGGGTGAAGGACATGGTGCGTCTCTCGGATGCCAGGATGAGCGGCACCGCCTTCGGCACGGTGGTGCTGCATATCTCGCCGGAGGCGGCCGCCGGCGGTCCGCTCGCTTTGCTGCAGAATGGAGACATGATCCGCCTCGATGTGCCGGCGCGGCGCATCGACATGCTGGTCGACGACGCCGAACTGGCGCGCCGGGCGGCGATTGCCCGCCCGGCGGTGGAGCGGCCGGCGCGAGGCTATGCCCGGCTCTACCACGACCACGTGCTGCAGGCCGACCAGGGCTGCGACTTCGATTTCCTGACCGCGTCCGGCGTCGCCGCGGAGGGCCCCGAATGAGCGCCGCGCATCTCCCGGCGGGGACGGAGCCCGGCAGTGCCTGCCGCCGCTGGCGCCGGCGCGGCGCACCGCCCTGCGCCTGCCGGAAGGCAGTTGCGACGCCCATGCCCATGTCTTCGCCTCGGCCTGTCCGCTCGACCCGGCGCGGCTACACGCCGGCGATGGTCACGGTCCAGGACTACCGCCGGATCATGGACGCCTATGGCATCGATCGCGCCGTGCTGCAGCCAAGCGTCTACGGTTTTGACAACAGCGCGCTGCTGTCGGCGCTCGCGGCCATGCCCGGCACGCTGCGCATCGTCGATGAGGCCTATCGCAGGCCGCGCCCGGCCTGATCCAGGCGGTAACGGTTTCTTCTCTGGTTTTGTGCACACTGCCCTGCAACAGGGCGGATAAAAACCGGGCATGGCGGACGACAAGACACGCAAGGGGGAGTTCTGGGCGCTGGCGCTGGAACGTGCTCATCTCGGCGTCTGGGACTGGAACGTCGCCAGCGGCGATTGCTACTACTCGCCGACCTGGTTGAAGATGCTCGGCTACGCCGAGGGCGAGCTTGCCGCCACGGCGGATCTCTGGCTGACGCTCACCCATCCCGACGACCGCGAGCGGGCGCTGGCCAGCGGCGAGCGCCACATCGCCGGCCTGACGGAGTCCATCGAGACGGAGCTGCGCCTCAGGCACAAGGATGGCCACTGGGTCTGGGTGCTCGACCGCGGCGGCATCGTCGAGCGCGACGCCGAGGGCCGGGCGCTGCGGCTGATGGGCGTGCAGACCGATATCACCCGGCGAAAACAGGCCGAGGCGGCACTCGATGAGGTCAATGTGCGCTTCCGGCTGGCGCTCGCCGCCAGTGGCACCGGCATCTGGCACTATGACATCGCCACCAACAAGAGCTTCTGGGATGCCCGCAGCCGGGAAATCTTCGGCCTGGTCAGCGATACCGACGAGGTCTCGGCCGGCCTCTGGCACACCTATCTGCATCCCGATGACAAGGAGGCCACCGAGCGGGCGCACCTGCCGCCGCCCGGATCGGAGGCGGTAACCGCTTCGCAATACCGCATCATCAGGCGCGACGGCGAGATCCGCCACCTTGAATCGCTGGTCCGCTTCATCGCCTGCGCCGGCGGCGCCGGCCAGATCCTCGGCACCGTGCGCGACATCACCGAGGACAAGAAGCGCTCGCAGGAACTCACCTACGCCGCCAACCACGACGCCCTGACCGGCCTGCTCAACCGCGCCGCCTTCGACCGACTACTGGCTGACCACATCGCCACGCAGCGCCGGCTGCCGCTCGCCGTCTTCTATGTCGACCTCGACTACTTCAAGGCGCTGAACGACTTCGCCGGCCATGCCGCCGGCGACCTCGCGCTGAAGAGCATCGCCGCCGGCATCCTCGCCAGCCTGCCGTCATCGGCGCACGCTGCACGCCTTGGCGGCGACGAGTTCGCGCTGCTGGTGCCGAACTGCGGCCAGGCCGAGGCCGAGCGGCTGGCCGGCGCGGTGCTTGCCGCCGTGCGCGACGCAGAGCTCGGCGCCACGACGCGAAGGCTCGCGGCCAGCATCGGCATCGCCTTCGTCGCCCATCGCGACACCACGGTAGCCGATGCACTGGCCTGCGCCGACGACGCCTGCTACGCGGCCAAGGCCGCCGGCCGCAACCGCTTCGCGGTGTTCTCGGCCGAGACGGCTTCCGGCTCCGGCGGCCTCAACGCGGCGCGGCTTGCCGCCGACCTCGTCGATGCCATGGAGGACGGCAGGCTGAAACTGTTCGGCCAGCAGATCCATCGGCTCGGCCAGCCCTGGCGCTACAGCCGCCAGGTCGAGGTGCTGGCCAGGCTTTCCGCCCGCAACGGCAAGATGATCCCGCCCGGCGAGTTCATTTCGGTGGCGGAGCGCTTCGGCATCGCTTCCAGGCTCGACCGCTGGATCGTCAGGGCGGCGCTGGAAATGCATGGTCCGGCGATGCGCTCGGGCGCCATTTCGCTCGGCTTCAACCTTTCGGCGCAGACGCTGAGCGACCCGCAGCTCTGGGAGTTCGTCGATGCCGTCATCGCCGAGACCGGCGCGCCGCCGGCCGGCATCGGCTTCGAGATCACCGAGACCGCCGCCGTCACCAATTTCGACGCCGCCGAGGCCTTCGTGCGCAAGGCGCGCGAGCGGCATTGCCGGGTCAGCCTCGACGATTTCGGCGCCGGCATGAGCTCGTTCGAATATCTCAGGCGCTTTCCGGTCGACGCCATCAAGATCGACGGCTCCTTCGTCGAGCACATCGCCGAGAGCCGCTTCGACCGCGAGATCGTCTCGGCGATTTCCGGCATCGCCAGGAGCCTCGGCTGCAGCGTCGTGGCCGAGAAGGTCGAACAGCGGGTGGCGATGGACATCCTTCGCGACATGGGCGTCGCCTACGGCCAGGGCTTTCTGCTGCACCGGCCGGAGGCGCTGGAGGCGATCGTCGCCAGGGCGGTTGGCGAGGCGGCCCTTCCGGCTCGGTTGACCCGGTCGGCCTAAGAAATTCTTAATCGGGGTCAGGCTAATGCTCTGCCGGACCGATTGTTCCGCTCAAGGCATGATGTCTTGGCTCGATGTGCGGTGCCCCGTTGCATGACGAACGGGCGTGCCCGAGAGACCGGCAATGTCCTCACTGTCCGCGCTGAACAACGCCGCCCTGCTGATCCTGCAGCAGCAACGCCCGCAATCGGCGGCGGCTGAAGACAGTCTCGCCGCCGGCATCAATGGCGTTTCCAGTCCCGAGGGTTCCGGCTCAGGCTCGCCTCTGATGCAGGCGCAGGCCAGGATCTCCGGATCCATGTTCAGCGTGAACAGCCTCAACATCACGGCAATGAAGGTCCGGCTGATGGAGCGCGTCGGCAAGGAATTCGGCATCGACCAGGGCGACTACCAGTCCCTGTTTTCCTACGGCACGGCCGTCAAGAACGCGGTCGAGGCGTTGAAACAGAAATCCGCTTCCGAGATCATCGCGATCGAAAAGAAGTTGGGGTTGGACCAGCTCGGCGTTTCGCTCGACACGCTCGTCAATGCGATCATCGATCCGCAAGGCAGCGACGGCGACAGGCTGGACGCGGCGCTGAGCAAGCAGGCAAGCGATCCCGCCAAGGGCGAGGGGAAAGCCGCCGGCCCGATCCAGCCGGACGAGATCGGTCTCTACGGCCGCTGAACGGTTGCGCGTAAGGACGGCAGGCCTGGTAGGCGGCTTCCTCATCGGGTCACGAAAATAAGCGACTGCTAAAATTGAAGCTACGCATTTAAGGGCGCCGTAATCCGGCCGGACAGATGATCCGCCATCGACAATGGCGGCCGCGTGCCGGGTGGGAGACGATGATGAAGCCTTTTCCTTTGCTGCTGGCCGCCTCGGTCGGCCTGTTCGGCATTCTCGCGGCGCAGCAATCCCTCGCGGGCGAGTTCTCGGACCATGGCGGCCCGGCAACGGCGACGCTGCCCGACGAAGTCGACGAAGGCACCACCGCCAGCCATGAAGGCGACAAGGGCGATCATAAGGGCGATCACCAGGGCGAGGGCGCCGGCGCCGGCTCGCATGAGGGCGACCAGGGCGACGGCGACCACGATGGTGATCACGAGAGCGGCGATCATGAAGGCGATGGCCATGATGGCGGCGATGGTGGTAGCGGTGGCGATGGTGGCGGTGACGGCGGCAGCGGCGGTGACGGTGGCGGCGGTGATGGTGGCGGCGACGGCGGCGGCGACGGCGGCGGCCATGAAGGTGGCGGCGACGCCTGAGCCATGGCGCTGAAACTGCCAATCTCCCCCTCGTGGGGGAGATGCCCGGCAGGGCAGAGGGTGCTGTCCCGCCAGCCTAGGTGACTATCCCATCAACCACCGCAACACCCCGGACGACGCAACGCCGATCACCACGGTCGGCAGCATCGAAAGCCGGGTTGCGGCGAGCAGCGTGATGGCGAGCGCTGTCAGGTCGGCGGGGTTCTTCGAGACGAAATCCGGCGCAATCACCGAGATCAGCACGCAGCCGGGCGCGGCTTCCATCACCGCCGTGGCGCGGCGGCCGAGCGTGCGGTTGCGCAGCACGACATAGCCGCCGATCCTGGTCAGATAGGTGACGCTGGCCATCAGCACGATGGCGATGAGGTTGGCCGGATCGATCATGGCTCGTCTCCCGAAAACATATAGGCCGCGACCAGCCCGGAAAGCGCGCCGGCCGCCACATACCAGGCGCCGGGAACGATGAGATAGGTGAGCGCCGCCACCACCAGGCTGACCAGCCACGGCCGCGCTGCAGCAAAGCCCTTCCACATGCCGCGCATCAGCACCAGGAACACGGCCGGGAAGGCCATGGCGAAACCGTAATCCTCGACATTGCCGAGCACCGGGCCGAGTGCTGCGCCGGCGGTGGTGAAGGCCACCCAGGCGAGGTAGAAGGGCAGGGCGGTGCCGGCATAATAGGGCAGGCTGAAGGCCGGGTTCAGGCCCGCGGCCGCCCTCTGCCTTGCATCCGCCAGGCCCAGCGCCCAGCTCTCGTCGCACATCAGGAACAGTGCCGGAAACACCTTGCGCAGGGGCAGCTCGCGCAGGAACGGTGCGAGTGCCGCCCCCATCAGGAAATGGCGGCTGTTGACCAGCAAGGTGATGGCAGCGATCAGGAGGATATGCGGCGGCGAGGTCCAGAGCTGGATCGCCGCGAACTCAGAGCCGCCGGCGAAGTTCATGCCGGTCATCAGCGGAACCTCGGCGACGCTCAGGCCTCTCTGCGCGGCCTGCGCGCCGAGCACCAGCGCATAGGGAACGATGCCGAGCAGCACCGGCGTGGAGGCGGCCACGCCGCGCCGGAATTCGGACCGTTGGCGGTAAGGCGCCTCGTCCAGGGTCAGGCTTGCTTGCGAGATGCTCATGGGGACTCCTTGCGCTAACGAAGCCGGGCGCGCCTCGCGGCCGCCTGCGTCCGAACCATCCGATGTCGATGACTGTATGCCGGTAAGCATAGGCCAAACGCCGAGCAATTTGGTTGCGAAGATTCGCCTTTTCTGCCAGGAATTGGCATCGGATATCGCAATCATGCAGAAAGATGGAATCATGAGCCATGAAGCTGGATGAGATCGACAAACGCATCCTGCGCGCCCTGCAGCGCGACGGGCGCATGGCCAACAACGATCTGGCGCGGGAAGTCGGCCTGTCGCCCTCGCCGTGCCTGAGACGGGTCAAGCTGCTGGAGGAGGCCGGCGTCATCGACCGCTATGTCGCCGTGCTCAATCCGGCCAAGGTCGGCCGCGGCCACACCTTCTTCACCCGCATCTGGCTGAAGCAGCAGGACGAGGACACGATCGAGCATTTCGCCGCCGAAGCTGCCAAGCTGCCCGAGGTGATGGAGTGCTACCTGATGCTCGGCGACTGCGACGCCATGGTGCGTGTTGTGGCCGCCGGCATCGACGAATACCGCCGCTTCCAGTCGGAGCATCTCAGCCGCATCAAGGGCGTGCAGAACGTCAAGACCGAGGTGCCCAGCCAGACGATCAAGCAGACCTCGGAGATGCCGCTTTAGGGCGGAACTGCCAATCTCCCCCCTTGTGGGGGAGATGCCCGGCTGGGCAGAGGGGGGCGCTGTCCAGCCGGCCTTAGCTTCGGCGTCGGCCCCTAATGATGCGTGTGGCTGTCGTTGCGCTTGCGGGTCGCCGCCGCCTTCTTGGCCGAGGCCGACCGGCTGGCCGCCGGCCTCTCGCCGGAGGCCTTGCCGCCCATCCTGCCGCCCTTGTGCGCAGCCGGGTTGCCGGTGTGCTTGCCGCGTCCCGAGCCGCCTTCCTTCTTGCCGCCGCCATCGTCCTTGTTGACGGTCGCCCAGGCGCGCCGCTCGGCCTCCTTCTCGGATACGCCGCGGTGCTCGTAGCCCTCGGCGATATGGTCGGCCTTGCGTTCCTGCTTGTCGGTGTATTTCGATTTGTCTCCGCGTGGCATTTTTCTGCTCCATTAGATGCCGATCAAGGGGAACGGCCGGCGTCGAGCCTCGTTCCGATTCTGCTCGTCCCGGCTCGTCTCTTTGGTGGAATGGTCTTGGCGCCGCGAAGCCGGTTGAGGACGCGCAGGCCGGTTTCGTATTTCGCGGTCGAAACACCGGCCTGGCGCGCCTGCCAGAGATTGTCGTTCAGGTCGGCCCGCTTGACCGGCAGCGCAAGCCGGTTCGACGCGGCCCTGCACAGGAACCCTTGCTCGGTCTCGTCCAGCCTTCTCGTCAGCGCATCGACGGCGGCGACGACGGGCGAGCCGAAGCCCGCCGTCCTTAACCGGCCAAGGGTCCAGCCTTCGCCTTTCTCGACGACGTCATGCAGATAAGCGACGATCTTCTGGTCGAGCGTCTCGACCTGTTCGGCGACGCGGCGGCTGTGCTCGATATAGGGTCCGCCGGTCTTGTCGGTCTGCGACCGATGCGCCTCCTCCGCGATCCTGGCCGCGCGGTACAGCATGCTCATTCTCTTATTTCCTTGCCTGGTCCTCGGTTCAGCCCTCAGCCTTCATCGTGCGCGCTATCTCCAGCAGCCGCTGCCGGTCGTGACCGTGCTCGCGGATGAGTTCCCGGGCCTGTTTCGGCGAAAGGTCGGTGTTCTCCGCCAGGAACCGCACCAGCGGATCGTCGCCGCCCTTGGTGGGCAGCCCCGTCGCCTCGGGAGCATGGCCCGCACCGGGCCGCCGCGGAACGGCGCCGGTGGCGCCAGTATTGTCGCGAGCATCCTTGTCGTCCTTATTCATTGCGTGCTCCTTCCTGTTGGGAGGAGAACCCTTCGCGAAGCATCAGGTTCCCCCGCAGGAACTTTGCCCGCGCCGTCGCATTGCAACGAAGCCCGGCAGGTCGCACGAGCCGGACTGCGGTACCCGTCGAAAGCCGCGCGGGTCGCGGGAGAGGCGATGCCAGAGAATACGAAGAACGAGATCCTCCGTCCGATTCCGGCAAATGCGATCCACATCTGCGTGGATATGCAGCAAATGTTCATGCCGCCGGGCCCGTGGGCCGTCGACTGGCTCCCCGAAACATTGCCGAAGGTGATCCAGCTTGTCGAAAGGCAGCCAGCGAGAACGGTCTTCACGCGGTTCATTCCGGCCCGCAGGCCGGGCGATGGCACCGGCCAGTGGCGCGACTACTATTTGCGCTGGGCCGACATGACGCTCGAACGCGCAGGCGCCGACATCATCGAACTTGCACCGGAACTGCGGCGGTTCGTTCCGCCCGCGCGCCAGTTCGACAAATTCGTCTATTCGCCCTGGTTTGGCGGCCGGCTGCAGCGGGCCCTGGCGGACGACGCCGTCGACACGGTGATCGTGAGTGGCGGCGAAGCCGACATGTGCGTGCTGGCAACGCTGCTAGGCGCGATCGACTTCGGCTACAGGACGGTCCTGGCTCAGGATGCGATCTGCAGCACCTCGAACGAGGCCTACGACGCCATCGTCAGCCTCTTCAGCAAGAGATATTCACATCATGTCGAGGTCGCTCCGGTCGAAGTCATCCTGGAGCTTTGGCGCTAGGCTGAACCGCCATATCGCTTCGCCTTGACCCAATTCCGGAACGGCTATTCGTTCTTCTGCGCCTCCCGGGCGGCGGCCTCCTTCTTCTGCCGCAGCACCTCGTCGGTGCCGACTATCTCCTTGGCGCCGCCGGAAATGGCGGTGGAGACCACGGCCGGCGGATCGCTGGCCGGAAAACTGTCCTCCAGGCCCGCCTCCAACTGCTCCTCGAGCGTGTCCGGACTTTCCGAACGGCCCTGGGTGCGGCGGCCGGCGATCTCCTCGAGATCGCTCTTGGAGTCTGGGTGGTCGCGGACGTTCTTCATCGTCGACACCACCAGTTCGATCGCGAATTCCTTCATCGCCTCGACCTGCGGCGCGGCGACGTCGGAGTCTTCGACAAGGCGGATGAGCGACTTCTCCACCTCCGCCAGTTCCTTCGTTCCCTGGCAGCGGGCCAGCCGCAGCGCCAGCGAATTGAGAAGGGCAGGGGCGAAAGTCGAATAGGCATTCATGCGGGTTTCATCGACATGTTCGGGATGAAGGGTGTGCAGCGACATCGGTTCCTCCGGCAAAAAACTGTCCTCGGGCCTCGGGCAGCCGAGCCATTTTTGGCCGCCAACCCGCGAGAGACGTCCTAATGGAACTGAGGGAGGCGGAACTGGTTCCATTGAGGCATTGCGCTCGGCCATCGCGGCTGCCCAGACCCGGCCGCCGGAAGAGAAGTTGGACTGAAGTCCGATCGAACTGCGCAGAGGGCCGGTGTCCGGTCCGCTCCATCATTTGTTATAGTGCCGTGGCCCCCAACCGGCCTATCCTCCACCATCGGCGGTAATTGACACGGGCATCGCCGACAGCAAGCGAACAGAGCGCTTCCGCCCCAGCACGAGGCAGGAAGCGATGTTCGATCCTACCAAAACCAGCGGTGTGGCTTACCCGGAGGATATGGCCCTCCTGCAGAGGGTCTATGACCGCATCTGCCAAGACCTCGCCATTCTGCCCGGCACCCGCGAAGCGCATACCTTGGCCGCACAGATAATGGATATCTTCGCCAGCGGCGTATCGGACGAGGAGTCGCTTTTCCAACTTCTCAAGCGCGAATTCTGACCCGTCGGTCGTTTCCCTGAAATTCCGCGGCAAGGCTGGGCCCGAGCCGAGCGACTTGAGCTGGCGCATTCCGCGGCGTAACCGCTCCGCCTTATCCACCCTCTTTACAGCCATTAAGCGATATAGGATTATTATCCTATATGAGGCGAGACTCGGGGGGTCGCAATGGTCAGGCGCAACAAGCCCAGGCAGCTATCCGGTCCGGATTTGGAGCGGTTCCTACAGGCAGCGGAGGCGCTGCATAAGAGCATCGTCGGTCCGCTGATATCGCCGCAATGCGATCACTACCGCTCGCTCCAGCTTCTGCATGAGGCGTTGTTGAGGACGGTGCGGGAGGTCACCGGCAAGGAGGTGGCGTTCATCCGGTGGAACGGCACAGGACCAGCCCGGCGCCTTTAGCGACAACTAACGTAGCTAGGAACGCCTGCCGGACGTTCCGTGAACGAAGGGCTGTCAGTCTAGCTCCAATGGGCTATCTTCGCGGCATGAGCATCAAGGACGACATCGCCAGGGTCGAGCAGCACATCCGCGAGATTGAACAGCGGTTGGAGCATCAGCTCGAGGTCATCGCCCAGGCCGAGCAGAGCGGCCTGCCGACAGAGAGGGCGCGCGCCTTCCTGGTGGTTCTGAAGCAAACGCTGGGCTTGAGCCGTGACCATCTGGCCAGGCTTCTGTCGGATGAGATGGAAGAGGGCAACTCCGGAACGGGAGGCGTCCGGTGAAGTCGCCTCCGAGAGCTTTCACTCGGCCATGGCCTCGCGGCGTTTCGAAAACAACCGGCGCAACGCGACTTCGTCGCAGATGCCGTTCTCGAACGCCTGGATGACTTCGTAGGCAAGCTGCTCCCTCTGTTCCCGGTCTTTGAGGGCCAGACGTCGCTCCGCGCATAATTGGTCAAAAACCCTCTGGAGAATCTCCAGATCGACGGGCGTGAATATGCTGCTGTATTTTTTGAAAGCCATGACGCTTTCTCCCTCACCCGGGCGAAAGCGTGATCTGCTCTTTCAAGCATCCGCTCGCCTCGGTTGGGTGCGGACGACGAGAGAATTGTATTCCTGCAATGTGACGTTAGCGAGTCGATTCGGCGTAGGACCGAATAGCCCGGCTTTGCTCCTCCACGGAGTGACAGGAGTTAGGGAAACCGGGCTATCCAGCAACCCCGCTGCCATCTGAAGGATGGGTGGCAACGGGATTTTTGGGACGTGACTAAACGCATGCCCCGCCGCACGGTTCCCCGACATTGGATCTGTCAAAATTGCGCTGGAAAATGGATCGATCCATGGGCCGTTTACACGAGCAGAAAGCCGGCAATGAGCACTGTGAGAACCAGTGAAGCGGGCACGGCGAGCAGCCACCGGGCCTCAAGAACGCTGTTGTCTCTGTCGTCCATCGTTCCTCTCCCAAATAGATATCCCTCCGTTGCGCAACGGTGCCTGCCTGCATTCGTTCCCGGGCTTGGGCCACGGTCTATGGCTTGGTCCGACTGAGGTCTCAGCTCCGGCGGCAAAGGGCCCAGGCGCGGCAACCAACATCCCGGCAACCCATTGGTAGGGCACCGTCGACAGCTAGCCCCTAATCGGCGGTCATCACGGGTGCCCGCCATGTGTCCCTTTCAGCATGGTGGGCGCTTGCAGCAAGGAACGAAACTTGGTTGGCGTCCCCGGTAATGGCGACTGAGGTCCGATGGCCGCACGCAGAGGTCCGAACACGGGAAACAACGGCCCGCCAGTCCATTGGTAGAAGTCGCAGGAGATCATCCCCTCCATCTGCGGCAACCCTGAACTGCCCGCCGCTAACTCCTTGGCGGCGGGCTTTTTGGATTTGACTCTGAAATCCTGCGGAGAGGCCAGCCACCCGAACCCCGAATGGCGGGTTCAGTTTGGCCGCCATGTTTCCATTGCTCGGCCGTTGCTTATTCCATCGCGCTGCAGGCTCGAACAGAACCTCCTAGTCGGTCCGATCGCAAGGTCTAAGCCTTGAGCTATTTCGCCTGGAACTGGGGAACGCTGCTGCTTTGCAAAACCCAATCCAACAGGCGCTGGTCGACATCCTTTTTGCCGGTAAGCTCGCGGATCAAAAGCGCGGCGTGGGCCGCCCATCTGTCTTCAGGAATTCCGTCTTCGATGACCGATCTTACGAAGGCACACCGAAGGACCTCGCAGTCGAAAGACGACACTGCTCGCCGGTTCATGATGCAAATCCCTCCGACTTCAATGCTCCGCAAAACGGGGCCTGATGTCATTCGTTCCGATGGGGGACTGCAGTCGCAAGCCCGCTGCGACTGAAGTCGCAGCGACAAAGGCAAAGGACTGGATGCGGCAACCAGCAAACCGCTACTCCATTGATTGCGGGGGCCGCCGACAAATCCGACCCACTCCGTCGTCGGTCTTCCCGGGTGCCTGCCATGCTTACCTTTCGAACATGGTGGGCGCCTGGCTTTGCCAGCAAGCGGTGTCTGACAGCGAGGCGAATATGACCCTTGTCCAAAGCAGACCGGAGATACCTGCGATGCAGGTCGGTTCGCAAACGACGCTCCCACCCCGGCGGGCCAACGGTAAGCTATCCATATTAGCATCCGCTTGCTAACCAAGTCGCCACGCCGTTGGCGATCAGCATGGTTCGCGAGGTCCTATTCGGGCGAGGTCCATGCAGCAAGCTCATAGAGGTTGCAGAGCACTCTTGACGACAAAAGTCCTCAAACCCATATCGCCGCTGGGCTAGGGATACTGCCGTAGGTCTCGGCCCTCCTGACACTCAATTGTTCGTTCGATTTGGAGGATCTTATGAACGACCGGATGTTCGACAGCCCTGTTTTCGTCAAGAGCGGAAACAGCCTGATCCAGGAAATCGCATGCATCGAGGACGCCCTGGAATTTCTCTACGAATGGCCGAAAAATAGGCGCGGCCCGATTTACGACACTGCGCTGCGAGCCTGCCAAAAGGCATTCGATAGCGATTACCCGCGAAACGCCGCAAGGGAGGCCTTCTGCGGTTTCGCAAAATCAGCCAAGGTTCTTGAAGAACTGAGCGCACCGCCGCCATGGATGGCCAGCGTCGGCGGCCGCGGTGGGCTAGCCGCTTGAAGTCTCGCGATGGAGGTCGCGATGCTCTCAAAGCCATTCGAAAAGCCGATCCGAGTTTGGGTTGGAATGGGGTTTCCCCGTCAGCTCAACACCGTGGTTGACGCATACCAGTTTGCCACCGATTGGTGCGGCAACAGTCCCGAGCAGAAAGCTGCCATCCGCGCGTGCAAGGCGGCACTGGTCGGAGACATCGACGCGGAGACGGCCAGGGGAATCTTTGCCGCCTTTGCCCGGAAGAAGGACATCCTTATCGAGGACGGAAATATGCCGCCGCCTTATTGGAAGGTGCGGCCTTCGCACGTCTAAGCTGGTGAGGCGGCGGTCAACGTCCCTCACCATACTTCAGAGCCTGTTCCCCTATGACCGCCTCTAGGGTGTCCCTACCTCGCGGAAGTCCTGCAAAGACGCGTGGCGCAAATCGTCCTCGCCCCGCAGATGCTTCACACGGCCAATCAGCCCTGGCCTTACCCACTGCGTCGCCGGCCGCTTCATGCCGTTCGGCGCCGTGCCTGCGTGCTCCAGGGCGCGCTGCCACAAGCGTTCCCGCATTTCCCTATTCAGGGTGATAAAGGCGCTGCCGACATAGCGCCCGGTGCCGCGCTCCGCCAGGAGGGCGAAGGCAGGCTTGCCCGCCTCGCGCTCGACGCCAAGCAGATCGTATTCGTCGATCGCGTAGCACTTAGCCTTGAGCCAGGC
>NZ_RZOF01000122.1:0-15818 GCF_003998955.1 Mesorhizobium sp. M4B.F.Ca.ET.017.02.2.1
TCGGCGTCAATCGCCCCGGCGCCTTCGGCGAGTACGTGGCGATCCCGCAGCACAATGTCGTGCCGATCCCCGACGACGTGCCGGACGAGATCGCGGCGATCTTCGATCCGCTGGGCAATGCGGTTCACACCGCATTGTCCTTCGATCTGGTCGGCGAGGACGTGCTGGTCACCGGCGCCGGGCCGATCGGCATCATGGGCGCGCTGGTGGCGCAATGCGTCGGCGCGCGAAAGGTCGTCATCACCGACATCAATCCGGTCCGGCTGGACCTGGCACGCAAGCTCGGCGTCCAGCACGTCGTCGACGCCTCGAAGGAAAAGTTGCGCGACGTCATGCCGAAGCTCGGCATGACCGAGGGCTTTGACGTCGGCCTGGAGATGTCGGGCGCGGCCCCCGCCTTCCGCGACATGATCGATACCATGAACAATGGCGGCAAGATCGCCATCCTCGGCATCGCGCCGACCGGCTTCGAGATCGACTGGAACAAGGTCATCTTCAAGATGCTGCACCTGAAGGGCATCTACGGCCGCGAGATGTTCGAGACCTGGTACAAGATGATTGCCCTGGTGCAGGGTCCGCTCGACGTGTCGGGCTTGATTACCCATCGCATCGGCATCGACGATTTTCAGGTCGGGTTCGATGCGATGCGGAGCGGCAATTCGGGTAAGGTTGTGATGGACTGGTGAGCGCTACCTGGGCGAAAGCGAAAGCAAAGCGCCGCAGGCACCTGCCGCTAGACATAGGAAGTCCGTTTGGGGTCTAAAACGGTGGGATAATGACGCTTGTCGAGCATGTCCAAGAATGGGTCCAACCCGACCGTCTTGATGAATTCATACTCGGCAGCGGAGATCAAATGGACGCAAAGGATGGTGACGTCATCGTCGTCAATGGTCAGCGCTTCTGCAATGCGTTTATCCGGTGCAATGATAGGGGTCAAAAACATGAAAATTCTGAAATCCGTGCCCGAGACGGGCGACCAAGGCATTTCAATGCGGTGACCAAAGCCCAACCATGTATTGTCGATAAAGGGATACTCCGCCAGCCATTTGAGATTGCTGATGATGTTTGAGTCAGGCTCGCGAACATACCACATCAGTTCGGCTCGCCGCTCAATGTTCTCGCCTGCCGTTGACGGGGTAGCCATACGCCGGTCGCTCATACCGTTGGTTAGGAGTACAAAGCCGTTGCCTGCCGGATCGATGAGCGAGAAGTCTCTGGGAAACGCAAGAACCTCAACGTCGTCAGACCCATTGCGCGGGAAGATGCTTTGGGGCTCACCAAGCTCTTTGGTGTAGACCGATTTTCGATAGAAGTTGTTAGAGTCACCGGATCCGGGTGGCCGCCCGGCAGGAAATCTCTTTGGGAGCCAAGCCATCCAAATGCCCTGATTTCAGCCCTTTAGTCCAACGTGATAGCACCAACTTTGTCTTGTCCCAAACAGGCTTCAAGCGCCGCCACCCCACTAGCAATCGCCGCCCGTTCCTCCGCGCTCAGCCTCTCCAGCAACTCCCTCTCAAACGCCTTCGCCAGCGGCACCATTTCGCGATAGGCGGCAAGCCCCGCCTTGGTCAGCGCCAGGCGCTCCACCCGCCGGTCGTGCTCGTCCGCCGTCCGCGTCAGCCAGCGCCGCCGCTCCAGTTCGGCCACCGCTCGCGAAACCTTGGTCTTGTGCATGGCCGACTGCTCGCCGAGCGCCGTCGCTGTCATCGTGCCATGCTGGCCGAGCCCCGAAAGTGTGCGCCATTCCGGCCGGGTCAGGCCGTGGCGATCCCGGTAGATTTTCGAGAATTCGCGGCTGACGACATCGGCCAGCCGGTAAAGCCGGTAGGGCAGGAAGCTTTCGAGTTCGAGGATTTCCGATTCCATGATGCACCGTGGATGCGACGTTCGCCGTTGATAGTTACATTTTCGATGGTTACAAATGAAACCAAGTTGGTCAACATCGCCGGCAGGCCGCGCCTAGCGAGGCTGAGAACCGGGATCAGGGAGGATCGGATGGGCTTTTCCTACATGCCGGGCTTCGGCAACGACTTCGAGACCGAGACGCTGCCGGGTTCGCTGCCGCAGGGGCGCAACTCGCCGCAGCGGCCGGCCTACGGGCTCTATGCCGAGCAGCTTTCGGGCTCGCCCTTCACCGCGCCGCGCGGCACCAACGAGCGCTCCTGGCTCTACCGGATCCGGCCGAGCGTCCGCCACACCGGGCGCTTCAAGTCCACCCTCTATCCGCTCTGGAAGACCGCACCCAATCTCGGCGACCACGAACTGGCGCTCGGCCAGTATCGCTGGAACCCGGTGCCGATGCCGAAGGAGCCGACCGACTTCATCGAGGGCATGCGCACCATCACCACCGCCGGCGACGTGCTCGGGCAGTCCGGCATGGCGGCGCATATCTATGTCGCCAACCGCTCGATGACCGACGACCACTTCTTCAACGCCGACGCCGAGATGCTTGTCGTGCCGCAGGTCGGCGCCTTGCGCTTCGTCACCGAGATGGGGGTCATCGAGCTCAGCCCCGGCGAGATCGCCGTGCTGCCGCGCGGCCTCGTCTTCAAGGTCGAGCTCGCCGATGCCGAGGTGCGCGGCTATGTCTGCGAGAACTACGGCGCCAAGCTGACCATGCCCGATCGCGGGCCGATCGGCGCCAATTGCCTCGCCAATCCGCGCGACTTCAAGACGCCCTGCGCCTGGTTCGAGGACAGGGAGACACCGTGCCGGCTGATCGTCAAATGGTGCGGCTCCTTCCATGTCACCGAGATCGGCCATTCGCCGCTCGACGTCGTCGCCTGGCACGGCAACTACGCGCCCTACAAATATGATCTGGCGACGTTTTCGCCCGTCGGCGCCATCCTGTTCGACCATCCGGATCCGTCGATCTTCACCGTGCTGACGGCGCCGAGCGGCGAGGAAGGCACCGCCAACATCGACTTCGTCATCTTCCCGCCGCGCTGGCTGGTGGCCGAGGATACGTTCCGTCCGCCCTGGTACCATCGCAACATCATGAGCGAGTTCATGGGTCTGATCCACGGCCAGTACGACGCCAAGGAGGAAGGCTTCGTCCCCGGCGGCATCAGCCTGCACAATCTGATGCTGGCCCACGGGCCTGACGCGACTGGCTTCGAAAAGGCCTCGCGCACGGAGCTGAAACCGGTCAAGCTCGACAACACCATGGCCTTCATGTTCGAGACCCGATTCCCGCAGATGCTGACCCGCTATGCCGCCGAGGTCGAAACCCGGCAGGACAATTACATCGACTGCTGGGCCGGGCTGAAAAAACGCTTCAACGGCAGGCCCGAGGGCGACTGGTCTTGAGTCTGGACCGCCTCGTCCTGCTCGGGTCCAAGGGCGGCCCGGCGATCCGGCCGGGTGGGCCGTGGCCAAGTTCCTCGCTGCTCGAGATCGGCGGCCGCGCTATCGTCGTCGATTGCGGGCTGGGCGTCACCCGCGCGCTGACCGATGCCGGGCTCGGCCTGAAGACGCTCGACCTGGTCTTCATCACCCATCTCCATTCCGACCATCTGCTGGAACTCGGACCGCTGATCCACACCGCCTGGACGGCGGGCCTCGCCTCGCCGGTGACCATCTTCGGTCCGCCCGGCACCGGCCACTACTGGCAGCGCTTCTGCCAGGCGATGGATTTCGACATCGAAATCCGCATCGTCGACGAAGGCCGGCCGGATATCAGGGATCTGGTCTCGGTCGAGGAGTTCGGCGAGGGACTGGTTGTGGAGGAGGGCGGGCTGAAGGTGACGGCGCTGCGCGTCGACCATCCGCCGGTGACCGACTGCTTTGCGCTGCGCGTCGGGCATGGCGGCAGGAGCATCGTGTTTTCCGCCGACACGGCCTTCTTCCCGCCGCTGGCCGACTTTGCCAAGGGTGCCGATATCCTCGTCCACGAAGCCATGCTGGAGGAAGGGATCGAGCGGCTGGTGGCGAAGACCGGCAACGGCGCGCGGCTGCGCGAACATCTGCTCGCCAGCCACAGTTTCGCCGAGGAGGCAGGGCGCATCGCCAGCGATGCCGGGGTCGGGCGGCTGGTGTTGAACCACCTCATCCCGGCCGACGATGCCGCGATCGGCGAGGCCGACTGGATCGCCGCCGTCAGGAAAACTTGGGCCGGCGACTTGACGATCGCCCGCGACGGCCTTGTTGTGGGGTTAGAGCATGATCCCGAAAAGTGGGACCCGGTTTTCGGAAAAGATCATGCGACAGACAAAGACCAAAGCGGCGAACAAGCCGCGCAAGGAGAGGAAACCGCATGAAGCTTGCAACTTTGAAGAACGGGACCCGCGATGGAAAGCTGGTCGTCGTCTCGCGCGATTTGACGCGGTTCTCCGACGCCTCCTTCCTGGTGCCGACGCTGCAAGCCGCGCTCGACGACTGGCGGCGGATTTCGCCGCATCTGGCGACAATAGCGGAATCGCTAGAGAACAATGCCGTGCCCTCGGCGCGCTTCCACGAGCATGACGCCCACTCGCCACTGCCGCGCGCCTATCAGTGGGCCGACGGCTCGGCCTATGTGAACCACGTCGAACTGGTGCGCAAAGCGCGCGGCGCAGAAATGCCAGCAAGCTTCTGGACCGATCCGCTGATCTACCAGGGCGGCTCGGACAGCTTCATTCCGCCGCGCGATCCGATACGCATGGCCGACGAGGCCTTCGGCATCGACATGGAGGCGGAGGTCGCCGTCATCGTTGACGACGTGCCGATGGGCGCCAGCCCCGACCAGGCGCGGGACGCGATCCGGCTGGTCATGCTGGTCAACGACGTGACACTGAGGGCGCTGACTGGTCCCGAGCTTGCCAAGGGTTTTGGCTTCTTCCAGTCGAAACCGTCCTCCGCCTTCTCGCCGGTTGCGGTCACGCCGGATGAGTTGGGTGACGCCTGGGACGGTGGCAAGGTCAGCCTGCCGCTGCTCGCCGATCTCAACGGCAAACCGTTCGGCCGTGCGAACGCAGGGGTCGACATGACCTTCGATTTCCCGGCGCTGATTGTGCACGCCGCGAAAACGCGGCCGCTCGCCGCCGGCAGCATCGTCGGCTCGGGCACCGTCTCCAACAAGCTGGACGGCGGGCCGGGCAAGCCTGTCTCGGCCGGCGGCGCCGGCTATTCCTGCATCGCCGAACTGCGCATGATCGAAACCATCGAGAGCGGCGAGCCCAAGACGCCGTTCCTGCATTTCGGCGACACGGTGCGCATCGAGATGAAGGACAAGGCCGGCCATTCGATCTTCGGCGCCATCGAGCAGAAGGTCGAGAAATACGCGGGGTGAGGGGATGCCAGGCGAAGCCGTCTATTTGCTGTTTGGCGTGTGGGCGCTGGCCATTCTGGCGGTCTTCATCCAGGCGATCCGCCTGAGCTACCGCATCGAGGCGCGCTCGCCTGATCTTACCAACCGCAGCGGCGTGCCGCGCAACGCGATGATGTTCCACACCATCACCAATCTCAGCGTCGCGCGGGATGAAGAAACGCAAGGCCTGCGGCGGAAAATGATCCGGCTGCTGCTGGTCGTTGTCGCCGGCTTCGCGCTTATGGCGGTCGGCATCGGCCTTGTCGACAGGACGCCATGACGCTGCTTGATCACTTGCGCCGCATGGCGCGCAACAATCGCTGGTCGAACGACCGCCTGTACCGCGCCGTGCTGTCCCTCGAGCCTGGGGAATTTGAGGCCGCGCCCACCAGCTTCTTTCCGTCAATCAAGGAGACGCTGAACCACATCCTCGCTGTCGACCATCTCTATCTCGATTTTCTCACGGAGGGTGGTGTCGGCGCTGCCGCCTATGATGATTTCGTGCCGTTCGACAATGTCGCCGATTTGGTAGTGGCGCAGATCACCTTCGACCGCAAACTTATCGCCTTCTGTGATGCCCTGTCCGAGGCCGATCTAGACCGTCGCGTCATCACCGATAGACGCGAGGACGGCATGATCCCTGAAAAGATCGCCGACATCCTCGCCCATGTTTTCCTGCACGACATCCATCACCGTGGCCAGGTGCACGCCATGCTCGCCGGCACTTCCGCTCCGCCGCCGCAACTGGATGAGTTTCTGCTCGACTATGATCTGAAGCTCAGGAAGGACGAGGTCGAGCGGCTCGGTCTTTGAACCGCTCGCCCTCCTGGGCCTTACGCCGCCTTGCCGTCCAGCTTGATCACGCCGCGCTTGATCTGGTCCTGCTCGATCGACTCGAACAGCGCGCGGAAATTGCCTTCGCCAAAACCTTCGTCGCCCTTCCGCTGAATGAACTCGAAGAAGATCGGGCCGATCACTGTTTTCGAGAAAATCTGCAGCAGGATCTTGGTCATGCCGCCGTCGACGACGCCTTCGCCGTCGATCAGGATGCCGTGCTTCTTCATCCGCTCGACCGGCTCGTCGTGATCGTGCACACGCTCGTGCGACATCTCGTAGTAGGTGTCGGGCGGGCCGGGCATGAACTTCAGGCCGTTGGCAGCAAGCCTGTCGGTGGCCTCGTAGATCGCGTCGGTGCCCACCGCGATGTGCTGGATGCCCTCGCCATTGTACTTCTTCAGGTACTCGGCGATCTGGCTGGTCTCGTCCTTGGACTCGTTCAGCGGAATGCGGATCTTGCCGCAGGGCGAGGTGATCGCACGGCTGACCAGACCGGTGATCTTGCCGTCGATGTCGAAGAAGTGGATCTGCTTGAAGCCGAACAGGTCGCGATAAAAGTCCCACCACTTGTCCATATTGCCGCGATAGACATTGTGGGTGAGGTGGTCGAGGAAGTAGAAGCCGACGCCCTCGGGCTTTGGATCGCGCTCGCCCAGCCATGCGAACTCGGCGTCATAGGCCGAGCCCTTCTCGCCATAGGCCTCGATGAAATAGAGCAGGGAGCCGCCAATGCCGACGATGGCCGGCACATCCAGCGCCTTGTCGGTGCCCTCATAGGGCGTCGCACCCTTCGACACGGCATGGTCGAAGGCGTGTTTCGCGTCGACCACGCGCCACGCCATAGAGGCTGCGCAGGGTCCGTGCTTGTCGACGAACTTCATCGCATGCGAGCCGGGCTCGGCATTGACGACGTAGTTGATGTCGCCCTGCCGCCAGACCGTGATGTCCTTGGTACGGTGCTTGGCCACCGCGACATAACCCATGCGGGTGAAAAGCTCGGCGAGCTTTTCCGGCTCGGGATGCGCGAACTCGACGAATTCGAAACCGTCGGTGCCGGCGGGGTTCGCCTTGCTGATCCTGGCGGGCGGCGCGTCGTGCGGGAAGGGGCCCATGGCGGTTCTCCGAAGCTGTTGCGGCCGTTCCTGGCCATCTTTGCGCATGATAGCGCCTGAGGGCCGCACGGTGCTTGCATTCGAACGCCTGAAATGCTCATGTCATGCGTGGAATGTGCATGAATGGAGGAAAATCCGTGGATGATGCGCGGCTTGACCAATTTGATCGCAAGTTACTGGCGCTTCTGCAAGGCGATGCGCGGCTCACCAACAACGACCTTTCGGAGCGGGTGAACCTGTCGGCGTCGCAATGCTCGCGCCGCCGCCAGCGGCTGGAAGAGGACGGCTACATCAAGGGCTACCGCGCCGTGCTCGACCGCGATCGGCTGGGCTTTTCGCTGGTCAATGTCATCTCGGTGACCTTGGCCACCCACAATCGCGACAATGCCCGCCGCTTCGGCGAGTTGGTGGCGCGGCTGCCCGAAGTGCAGGAGGCGCACGCGCTGACCGGCGAGATGGACTACATATTGAAGGTGGTGACGCCCGACCTCAAATCATTGTCGGAGTTCGTCAACGGCGTGCTCCTGCCGCATGAATCCGTCCAGCACGTGAAGACGGCTATAGTGCTGGAGACGCTGAAGGAGACCGGCGCTCTGCCGATTTAGCCCCTCGACTGCTGAATCAGCCCATAGAGATTGGTGCAGCGCGCGCCGGAGCGGCAGTAGGCGAACACCGGGCCTTCGAGCTCGTCGAGCGCCGCGGCCTGGTCCTGGACATTCTCGAAGGTGATCTGGCCGCTGATGACCGGGATGAAGCGGAAGGCGAGGCCCGCCGCCTCTGCCGCCGCCTGGACGCTTTCGGCCGAGGGCTGGCCGGGCTGCTCGTTGTCCGGCCGGTTGCAGATCACGCTCTTGAAGCCTGCTTCCTTGATGGCGGTGATATCGCTGGGCTGGATCTGGCCCGAGACGGAATAGTCGTCGCTGATCTCTCGATATTCCATGGTCGTCCTCGCAATCTGCTTCGGCGGCAGTCTTGCCATCCCCTGACGCGGCCGGCAACTGCTCCCGCCGATCGCGTATCGTCGCACGCCGTCGGCGTCGTCTTTGCAGATAGACATTCGCGGCGGAAAATCCAGCCGGATCGTCGCGATCCGGCTGGATGAGCCGACTTCAGCTGCCGAGGATCGCGCCTTTGATCTGGGCGATGTTGTTGTGCATCATGTCGATATAGGTCGAGGCCGGGCCCTCGGGCTGCGACAGCGCATCGGAATAGAGCGTGCCGCCGACCTTGATGCCGGTCTCGCTGGCGATCTGCTCGATCAGCCGCGGATTGGTGATGTTCTCGATGAACATCGCCGCCGCCTTGTCCTGCTTGACCTGGTTGACCAGCTTGGCGACATCGGCGGCCGACGGCTCGGAGTCCGTCGAAATGCCCTGCGGCGCCAGGAAGGTCAGGCCGTATTCGTGCTCGAAATAGCCGAACGCATCGTGCGATGTGATGACGACGCGCTTCTCCTCGGGGATCGACTGGATCGCGGCCTTCACTTCGCCTTCCAGTGCATCGAGCTTCTTGGTGTAGGCAGCCGCATTGGTCTGGTAGCCGACGCAGCCCTCGCTGTCGGCGGCACAGAAGGCCTCGGCGATGTTCTTCACATAGATCCTGGCGTTGGCGATCGACTGGAAGGCGTGCGGGTCGGTAACGGTCTTGCCGGCGCCTTCGGCAGCATCCGCGTCAGCGAATTCCGGCTTGAAGTCGATCGGGGTGACGTCCTTGGTCAAAGTCACGATCGCGGCCTTGGTGGCGCTGGCGTCGACCAGGCGCTGCAAAAAGCCTTCGAAATGCAGGCCGTTGACCAGTACCACGTCCGCGCCGGCCATTGCCACAGCGTCGGCCGGGCTCGGTTCGTAGACATGCGCGTCGCCATCCGGCCCAACGATGGTGGTGATGCTGACCCGGTCGCCGCCGACATTCTTGGCGAAATCCGCAATCACCGTGAAGCTCGCCACCACCTTGAGCGGCGCGGCGAGGGCCGACGATGTTCCGAGAGCGGTTAATGTTATAACGCTCAGGGTCAGGGCGGCACGGAAGGATTTCAGCATTGGGCGGGTCTCCTTGCTTGGGGGATCAGGCGGTGCGGTGGCGGTGGTGGACGATGCGGGCGCGCAACGCGCCGCGCGAGCCGAACACGATCGAGAAGAAGTAGATGACACCGGCCGACAGGATGATGGCCGGGCCGGACGGCAGCGAGGCGTGATAGGACAAGAGCAGCCCGGCGATGCAGGAGGCAATGCCGATCAGCACCGCCAGCACGCACATCGGCTCGACCCGCACCGTCCAGAAGCGGGCGGCGGCGGCCGGCAGCATCATCAGCCCGACCGACAAAAGCGTGCCCAGCGCCTGGAAGCCGCCGACGAGGTTGAGCACGACGAGGCCGAGGAAGATGAAATGCACCGGGCTGCCCATGCGGCTCACCGAGCGCAGGAACAGCGGGTCGAGGCATTCGGCGACCAGCGCCCGCCAGAAGATGGTGAGGCTGACTAAAGTGACCAGCACGATGCCGCCGATCAGCGTCAGCGCCTCGTTGTTGAGCGCAAGCACGGTGCCGAACAGCACGTGCATGAGATCGACGCTGGAGCCCCGAATTGACACCATCAGCACGCCGACGGCGAGCGAGATCAGGTAGAAGGCCGCCATCGAGGCGTCCTCGCGCTGGATGGTGAAGCGCGAGACCGCGCCCGCGCCGAGCGCGACGATGATGCCGGCGATCAGCCCGCCAATGGTCATCGGCAGGATTTCCAGGCCGTAGAGCAGGAAGCCGGCGGCGGCACCTGGCAGGATGGCATGCGCCATGGCGTCGCCCGACAGGCTCATGCGCCGCAGCATCAGGAAGACGCCGACCGGGCAGGCGCCGAGCGACAGCAGCAGCGAGCCGAACAGCGCCCGCTGCATGAAGGCGAAATCGGCGAAAGGCGCGATGAACAGGTTGTAGAGGAAATCCATCAGGCGGCCCTCGGTCCGGAGCCGTGGTGATGGTCGTGATCATGCGCATGGCCGTGGGCATGGTCGTGATGATCGTGCCCATGATGGTCATGGTCGTCCGGCTCGCACCAGGGCGCGTTCTCTTCCCAGGCCTCGTGGAAGCGCCGTGCCTTGAGAAGGTTTTCCGGCCGCAGCGTCTCTTTTGTCTCGCCCCAGGCAACCGGCTGGCGGGCAAGCAGCAAGGTCTCGGGGAAATTTTGTCGCACGAGATCGAGATCGTGGACGACGACCATGATCGTGCGCTCCTCGCCATGCCAGCGCTTGATGAGCTGGATCAGGTCGCCGACGGTCTTGGCGTCGACGGCGTTGAACGGCTCGTCGAGCAGGATGAGATCGGCATCTTGCAACAGCACGCGGGCAAACAGCGTGCGCTGCAACTGGCCGCCCGACAGCGTGTCGATCGGGCGCTTCTCGAAGCCGCCGAGGCCGACCGCCATCAGCGCCTGGCTGACGGATTCGCGGTCCTCCTTGGTGTAGCGGCCGAGCAGGCCGCGCTTTGGCCACAGGCCGAGCGAAACCAGGTCGACCACCCGGGCCGGGAAGGAGCGGTCGAGCTCCGACTGCTGCGGCAGATAGGCGGTGCGCACGTCGGGCGCGCGCGTGACCGCGCCTTCCATCGGCTTCAGCACGCCGACAATGCCCTTCATCAACGTCGACTTGCCCGAGCCGTTGGCGCCGACCACGGCCGTCAGCGATCCCTTGCGGATCGTGCCGTTGAGATGGTGGATCGCCGGGTGGCTGCCATAGCCGAGCGTCAGGTCGCGGAAGGTCAGGCAGGCATTGGTCATCGGCGGTCCGTAAGAGCGGCGGCCCATTGTGCGGGGCGGCTCAAGTCGATATGTGATGTTATTACATTAGTCAACAAGATGGCCCGACGCAATTTGGTCACGGCCGGTCAACTCGCCGTGTACGCAACGGGCAGGGGGCACACAATTGGCTCAATTGGTTTCGCCCCTGCCGGCCTTGCCCGAAACCGGCGCGGACTCTAAAGAGGCGCAACCGACAATAGGAAGGAACGCCCCATGAGCATTCGTCGCATCGATGTTGGCCCGCGCATGAGCCAGATCGTCATCCACGGCAACACCGTCTACCTGGCCGGCCAGGTCGGCGAGCCCGGCGGCAATGTCGCCTCGCAGACCCGCGACATCCTGAAGACCATCGACGAATTGCTGGCCAAGGCCGGAACCGACAAGACCAAGATCCTGCAGACCATCATCTGGCTGGCCGACATGAGCACCTTCGCCGAGATGAACGCGGAATGGGACAAGTGGGTGCCGCAGGGCCACACGCCCGCCCGCGCAACCGGCGAGGCGAAGCTGGCCGGCCCGGAATATCTGGTCGAGATTATTATTACGGCGGCGATTTAAGGCGCGGCGCCCGAACTGCCAATCTCCCCCCTCGTGGGGGAGATCACTCATCCCTGCGACGGCGTGAACCTTGCCACCAGCGTGTGGCTTTCCGCCGGATAAATGAAACGCACATGCGTCACCGGGTGCTCCGCGCTCCAGGTGCGGCGCTCGACCACCAGACAGGGCGCGCCGGTTTCGATGTCGAGCGCGTCGGCGACATGGTCGTCCGCGGCCGTAGCGCGGATGCGGTGCTCGGCTTGGCTCCACGGCACGCGGCCGATCAGCCAGGGGCCGGGCGCTATGCCCAGGAATTCCTCCTCGCCGGCTTCCGCGACGGCGGCGAGATTGATCAGCCGCTGTTCGTGCGCGAAGGGCCGCTGGCCGGCGAAATGCAGGCATTCCAACGAAAGCACCAAGCCTGGGGCGGAAAGCCCGAGCAGCGCCCGGTCGTCGGCGCTGCTGCGCCGCTTCAGCCGCGCCAGCCTTTCGTAGCGGTAGGGCAGGCCGAGCGCCTCGACCTCGATCCGGATGTCGTGCAGTTCCAGCACCGCCGCCTGCGACTGCGGCTGGCGGACAAAACTGCCGGACCGGCGACGGCGTTCGATCAGCCCGGCCTTCGCCAGCTGCGACAGCGCCTTGTTCACCGTCATGCGCGAGCAATTGTACTCGGTCGTCAGCTCGTGCTCGAACGGGATCCTGTGACCGGGCGCCCAGGCGCCGGACAGGATCTTCTCGCTGATGTCGGACAGGATGCGCTGGTGCAGCGAGACAGCCTCGCCTCCTTCCGCCTCCATTGTCTCGATCATGCTCATGTCGCGGTTCGCCTGTTGAACGAGCTAGGCCGCCGACAGTGCGGTCATGACGGCACGGAACCGCTCGGCGATCGCCTCGCGCCCGATATGCCTGCCGCCGCTGACTTGCTTCTTGCCGTGCACCCAGACGCAATCGACTTTGGTGCCGTTGGCGAAGATCCAGGCATCGAGGATGGCGTCGCCCGTCTTGCCGGCGAGCGAAGGATGGTTTTGGTCGAGCGAGACAAAATCGGCCGAGGCACCGGCAGCGATCCGCGCCGGGCCGGTGCCAAGCGCGGTGCTGCCGCCATCGAGCGCGGCATCGAACAAGGCGCGGCCGGTCGAGCCGCCCGCCACTGCCAGCACGTTGCGGGCGCGGTGCGCCAGGCGTTGCGAATATTCAAGTTGCCTGAGCTCGTCCGGCAGGCCGATGAGCACGTTGGAGTCTGAGCCGACGCCGAAGCGTCCGCCATGTTCGACGAACAGCGGCGCGGCGAAGGTGCCGTCGCCGAGATTGGCCTCGGTGATCGGACAGAGGCCGGCGATGGCGCCGCTCTCGCCCATGCGGAACGTCTCTGTCTCGGTCATGTGCGTGGCGTGAATCAGGCACCAGCGCCGGTCCACCTCGGCATGGCCAAGCAGGAATTCGACCGGCCGCGCTCCCGACCAGGCGATGCAGTCTTCCACTTCCTTTGTTTGCTCTGCGATATGAATGTGGATCGGGCCGTCCGGCGCCATTGCGGTCACCGCATTGAGTTCGTCCAGCGTCGCGGCGCGCAGGCTGTGTGGGGCGACGCCGACAACGGCCTGATCGAGCGAGCGAACGCTCTCGCGGCTTTTCTCAAGCAAGCGTCCGAACCGCTCGACATCGTTGATGAATCGCCGCTGGCCCTCATTGGGCGCCGCGCCGCCGAAAGAGGAATGAGCATAGAATACGGGCAACAGCGTCAGCGCGATGCCGGTTGCGCCGGCCGCTGCGGCAATCCGCTCCGCCATCTCGGCGATGTTGCCATAGGGTTTTCCGTGGCGATCGTGGTGGAGATAGTGAAACTCGCCGACTCGCGAAAAGCCGGCCTCCAGCATCTCTATATAGAGCTGCGCCGCCACCGCCTCGACCTGGTCCGGCGTCATCGACAGCGCGAACCGGTACATCACCTCGCGCCAGCTCCAGAAACTGTCGGCCGAGGGACCGCGCAGTTCGGCGAGCCCCGCCATGCCGCGCTGGAAGGCGTGGCTGTGCAGATTGGGCATGCCGGGGACAAGGACGGCATGGCGCTCGTCGCCGGGCAGCAATGAGGCGCCCGGTTCGACCGCCGCGACGCGGCCGCCCGCCAGCGTGATCCTGACATTGTTGTTCCAGCCGTCCGGCAGAAGTGCCTGTTCCGCGAAGATCGCCGTCACGATTTTCTCCGAATCCCGCTTTCCGATGACAATAGGACTTGCAGTGCGTCTCAATATGTATATACATAATTGCCATCTAATCAAACGGAAAAGATGATGGCGGCAGAAATCAAAAGCCGGGCAGGGGGCCTTCACCTTTGGCGCAATGCGCACCTGGCGACCATGGCCGAGGGCGCGCCGGGATTGGGCATCGTCGAGAACGGCGCGATCGTCGCGCGCGACGGCCTGATCGTCTATGCCGGATCCGAAGCCGCCATGCCTGCGGCGTTCGTCCAGGGCGCTGACATCACCGACTGCGAGGGTCGCTGGATCACGCCCGGCCTGATCGACTGCCACACCCATCTCGTCTACGCCGGCAACCGCGCCAACGAGTTCGAGATGCGGCTGGCCGGCGCTACCTATGAAGAGGTGGCCAGAGCCGGCGGCGGCATTGTCTCCTCGGTGAAGGCTCTTCGCGCGGCGAGCGAGGACGAACTGGTCGCCCAGACGCTGCCGCGCCTCGATGCGCTGCTGGCTGAAGGCGTGACCACCATCGAGGTGAAGTCGGGCTATGGCCTTGATGTCGACAATGAGAAGAAGTCGCTGCGCGCCGCGCGCCGCCTGGGCGATCAGCGCAGCGTGACGGTCCGGACCACATGCCTGGCCGCCCATGCGCTGCCGCCGGAGGCCAGGGGCGACAAGGACGCCTTCATCGATCTCGTCGCCAAGGACATATTGCCGGCGGTTGCGGCTGAAAATCTTGCCGATGCGATCGACGGTTTCTGCGAGGGGATCGCCTTCTCGCCGGAGCAGATGGCGCGCGTCTTCGACAAGGCCAGAGCGCTCGGCCTGCCGATAAAACTCCACGCCGACCAGTTGTCGAACCTGCATGGCGCGGCGCTTGCCGCGCGCTATGGCGCGCTGTCGGCCGACCATCTCGAATACACCGACGACGAGGGCGCGGCGGCGATGGCCAGGGCCGGAACCGTGGCGACCATTCTGCCCGGCGCCTATTACTTCATCCGCGAGACCAAGAAGCCGCCGGTCGAGCTGTTCCGCCGGCATGGCGTGAAGATGGCGGTCGCCACCGACAGCAATCCAGGCACCTCGCCGCTCACCTCTCTGCTGCTCACCATGAACATGGCCGCGACGCTGTTCGGCCTGACTGTCGAGGAATGCCTTGCCGGCGTCACCCGCGAGGCGGCGCGCGCGCTTGGCCTGCAGGAAAAGACCGGCACGCTCGAGGCGGGAAAGTCCGCCGACCTCGCCATCTGGAACATCGAGCGCCCGGCCGAACTCGTTTACCGCATGGGCTTCAACCCGCTGCATGCCCGCATCTGGAGAGGACAATGACCGAACTCGTTCTGAAGCCCGGCAACGCAACGCTGGCCGACTGGCGCGCCATCTATCGCGGCGCGGTGCCGAAGCTGGACGCCGCCTGCAAGCCCAGGATCAAGGCCAGCGCCGAGGCGGTTGAGCGGATCGTCGCCAAGGGCGAGCCGGTCTATGGCATCAACACCGGCTTCGGCAAGCTGGCCAGCGTGCGCATCCCCGCCGCCGATCTCGAAACGCTGCAGCGCAACATCGTGCTGTCGCATGCCGCCGGCGTCGGCGAGCCGATGCCGGTTGCCGTTACCAGGCTGATGATGGCGCTGAAGCTCGCAAGCCTCGCGCAGGGCGCCTCCGGCGTGCGGCCGCAGACCATCGCGCTGCTGGAAGCGATGCTTGCCAACGACGTCATTCCGGTGGTGCCGGCGCAAGGTTCGGTCGGAGCCTCCGGCGATCTCGCGCCGCTGTCGCATATGACGGCGGTCATGATCGGCGTCGGCGAATGCTTCACCCCGCATGGCCGCTTCCCGGCCAAGGTCGCCTTTGTCTCGCACGGACTGGAACCGGTGACGCTGGGCGCCAAGGAAGGCCTGGCGCTGCTCAACGGCACGCAGTTCTCGACGGCTTTCGCGCTCGCCGGCCTGTTCGAGGCCGAGACGCTCTATCAGTCGGCGCTGGTCGCCGGCGCGCTGTCGACGGACGCCGCCAAGGGCTCGGGCGCGCCCTTCGACCCGCGCATCCATCTGCTCAGGAA
>NZ_RZOF01000123.1:0-15778 GCF_003998955.1 Mesorhizobium sp. M4B.F.Ca.ET.017.02.2.1
GGAACGTGCGCAAGATCAAAGTGTTACAGCGTCCTTTGCGCGTCCAGGGGGCGCGCGGCGCTGTAATGGGGTGAGGGATGTTCTTCTATCTTTCCAAGATTTTCTGGTTCTTCATCCAGCCGCTCAACCTGGCGATCTTCCTGCTGCTGGCAGGCCTGCTCGCGGTAGTGTTCGGCCGTCGGCGGCTGGCCGCCACCGGTAGCGTGCTCGCCTTCCTGATCCTCGCCCTTTCGGCCTGGACGTCGCTTGGCGCGATGATGCTCAACCCGCTGGAGGAGCGCTTTGCCAAACCGTCGCTGCCGCAAAAAGTCGACGGCATCGTCGTGCTCGGCGGCGGCTTCGAGGGCGCCATCAACCTCGCACGCGGCGGCTATGAGTTGAACAGTGGCGGCGACCGCATGGTCGAGACCGCGATCCTCGCCCGGCGGTTCCCACAGGCCAAGGTGGTGGTATCCGGCGGGACCGGAGAACTGTTCCTGGACGGCGAGGGCGATGCCGACACCGCGCCGCGCCTGCTTGGCGCGCTCGGCGTCGGCGCCGATCGGCTGATCCTCGAGAACAAGTCGCGCAACACCTATGAGAACGCCGTCTTCACCAGGCAGATGGTGGCGCCGAAGGCGGGCGAGACCTGGCTGCTGGTGACCTCGGCCTTCCACATGCCGCGCGCCAAGGCGCTGTTCGACAAGGCTGGCTTCCCGACCATCCCATGGCCGGTGGATTACCGCACCTCGGGCAAGGAAGGCATCGGCCTGTTCCGCGACAACCCGGCCGATTCGCTGCAGGTGGCAACCATGGCGATCCGCGAATGGATCGGGCTTGCCGCTTACTGGCTGTCCGGCCGCATCGACCGGCCCTTCCCGGGCGGCTGACCGAGGACCGCCTCCCTGGCCGCAGAGAAGAACTGGCGCCGGACCAGCACCGCCAGCAGCAGCAGCGTCGACAGCACGAAAATCACCGGGTCGATGAACCAGCCGAGATAGCCGATCGAGAAGAAGACCGCGCGCAGGCCGGAATTGAAATGCTTGCCGGCCAGCATGTTCATGCGCGTCGCGCGCCAGACCGCCGTCTCGGTGACCGGATTGCGCGAAGCCTCGCCGTACGGGATCGGCACCGCGCCGATCAGGATCGAGCAGTAGTTGAACAGACGGTAGGCCCAGCCGAACTTGAAGAAGGCGAAGGCCAGGATCAGCACCAGGCCGAAAACCTTCATCTGGAAAGCCTCGCGCGAAGAGGTCGCGCTCAGCGGCAGGTCGCTCAGCACCGTAAGCACCTGGTCGGAGGCGCCGAGCAGCGCGAAACAGCCGCCAAGCGCGATCAGCGAGGAGGATGCGAAGAAGGCGGTGCCTTGCTGCAGACCGGTCATGATGGCGGTGTCGACGATACGGATCTCGCGCTCGGCCATGGTTCGCATCCAGGTCGCGCGCTGGGCGTTCATCGCCGTCGTCAACGAGACGCGGCTGACCAGTCTGCCGTCGGAGGCCAGTGTATGCAGCACCCAGACGATGAGGAAGAAGGCCAGCGCCGCGAGGTCGGCCGTCGAAAGATGGAAGGAATCGCCCATGTCCCCTTGTACCACAGGCGAGCCGGCCGCTTCGACGGTCGGCTAGGCCGGCAGGGGTTGGGCGGCTTTCGCGCGCAGGGCCTCGACCACAATGTCCGTCCTGGTGACCCATCCGAACGCGTTCTCGAAATTCCACAGCGTTGCCTGGCGGTTGAAGTCGGGGCCCGAATGGTTCATCGCGTCCTCGACCAGGACAGGCCAGAACTCCAGCATGTAGGCGTCGCGCGCCGTCGCATCGACGCAGACATTGGTGGCGACCCCGCTGAACAGCAGATGGCGGATATTGCGAGCCCGCAGATACGCTTCCAGACCGGTGTTGCAAAAGCCGCTGTAGCGGGATTTGCGGATGATCTGGTCGCCCGGCTCCGGCTTCAGCGCATCGACGATTTGCCAGTCCCAGCTGTTGTCGATCAACAGCTTGCCGCATAACTCGGGGCGCTGGCGCATCAGCACCATCCCCAGTTCCTTGTGGTAGTTCGGCGAGGAAGCATCGCCGGCGTCGCCGAGGTCGGGCCTGTACGACATCTGGAGATAGACCACGGTGAGGCCAGCTTTGCGCGCGGCCGCAAGCAGCCTTTTGTTGGCCTCGATGGCCGGTGCGGCGCCCGATATGTCGAAGCCCGCCAGGTCGAACATGCCGCCCGCCGAGGCGAAGGCGTTCTGCATGTCCACCACGATGATGGCCGTCTGCGCCGGCATGATGCACACCGGTTCCGGCTTGGCATCCAACGCAAGCATTGCTTCCTCCCCAACGATTACCTGGCGTCTCGGAGAATAGCCCCGCCGGCGTGACCCGACAATCAATGTCGCTGCCGGAGCAGACAAGGTCGGCGGGCGCTCAGCCGCGATCCGCAAAACAGCGGAAACATCTCAGCAATTCCTATATGTATGCCGAGACGGATTCAGGAGACAACGGCGCGTGTTCCTTTCGGTTTTCGACCTGTTCAAGATCGGCATCGGCCCATCGAGCTCGCACACGATGGGGCCGATGACCGCCGCGCGGCGTTTTCTGGACGAAATCCTCGCCGGTGACTGGCCACGCCCGGCAGGCGCCAGGGTCGACCGCATCGGCGCAAGCCTGCACGGCTCGCTCGCCTATACAGGCATCGGCCATGGCTCCGACCGCGCCGTCGTCCTCGGCCTTGCCGGCGAGACGCCGCAGACGGTCGATCCTGACCTCGCCGACGGCATCGTTGCCGGGATCGCAGCCGAGAAGCGCATCGCGCCGCCGGGTCACCCGACTTACCGCTTCGATCCCGCGACCGATCTCGTGCTCGACCGCAAGACGCCGCTCACCGGCCACGCCAACGGCATGGCGTTCTATGCCTACGACGCCGGCGACCGGCTGCTGCTCAAGCGCATCTATTATTCGATCGGCGGCGGCTTCGTCGTTTCCGAGGAAGAGCTGCAGCGGATGAAGGCCAAGGGCTCGGTGACGACGGAAGGCAAGAAGGTGCCTTATCCCTTCAAGAATGCCGTCGAGATGCTGAAGATGGCGGCCAAGAGCGGGCTTTCCATCGCCGAGATGAAGCGCGTCAACGAGGAGACGCAGATGTCGCGCGAGGAGCTCGACGCGGGTCTCGACGCCATCTGGGGCGCCATGAAGGGCTGCATCGACCGTGGCCTGTCGCAGGACGGCATCATGCCGGGCGGGTTGAAGGTGCGCCGTCGTGCCCGGCAACTGCACGACAAGCTGCAGGAACAGTGGCAGCAGAACCGGCCGAACCCCTTGCTCGCCAATGACTGGCTGTCGATCTACGCCATGGCTGTCAATGAGGAGAACGCCGCCGGCGGACGCGTCGTCACCGCGCCGACCAATGGCGCGGCCGGAACGCTGCCGGCGGTGCTGCGCTACTGGCTGCATTTCCATCCCGAAGCCGACCAGCCGAGCATCCGCGACTTCCTGCTCACCGCCGCCGCCGTCGGCGGCATCATCAAGTCGAACGCCTCGATCTCGGGCGCTGAGGTCGGCTGCCAGGGCGAGGTCGGTTCCGCCTCGGCCATGGCGGCGGCCGGCCTTTGCGCCGTCATGGGCGGCACGCCGGAGCAGGTCGAGAATGCAGCCGAGATCGCGCTGGAGCATCATCTCGGCATGACCTGCGATCCCGTCGGCGGGCTGGTGCAGGTGCCATGCATCGAGCGCAATGCGCTCGGCGCCGTCAAGGCGGTGACCGCCGCTTCGCTCGCCATCAAGGGCGACGGCACCCACTTCGTGCCGCTCGACGCGGCGATCGAGACCATGCGCCAGACCGGCCTCGACATGAACGAGAAGTACAAGGAAACCAGCCTCGGCGGTCTCGCCGTCAACGTCGTCGAGTGCTGAACGCCGTCGCTGGCACTGTGGAGAAGTCGGGCAGGGGCGTTGACGGTTTCGCGTGCCGGACTAAACCTTAAGCGATGGCTCTCAATCTCCTAAAACTTTGCGTCGGCTGCGACAGCGTCGAGGATCTCGAAGAGTGGATCGACTTTCGCCTCGACGAGCGGCGGCGCGCCGGCGAGCCGGCCGAGCACTGGCACACCACCCGCATGGTGCCGTCGCGCGGCGACGAGGTCACCGACGGCGGCTCGCTCTACTGGGTGATCAAGGGCAGCGTGCAATGCCGCCAGTTGATCACCGAGATCCGGCCGTTCACCGACGATGAGGGCATCGGCCGCTGTCACCTGATGCTCGACCCGCAAGTCGTGCGCACCGAATGGCAGCCGCGCCGCGCCTTCCAGGGCTGGCGCTACCTGAAACCGTCCGACGCGCCGGCCGATCTCGGCAAGGGCAGGGCAGGCCTGGTCGAGATGCCGCCGAAGCTCAGGCAGGAACTGGCCGAGCTGGGCCTGCTGTAGGGCGGACGATTCTGCCCCGGGGTTGCGATCCGCCGGCGCCTGCTGGCCCTCCCCATGGTGAGACATGGGACTTGCAAGCATTGGCGCCGCGCCACATCTTCAACCTATGTGCGACAATCAGCAGATCGCTCAGGCGCGCCCCGCGCGGGCCCCGGCTTGCCGGAAGGGTCATGACTCCGGCAGGAAATGGCGGTCAAACGAGCGGTCTGTCGTGACGTTGCAGGGCGACGGGAACCGATGGGCATACTGATCGCATTGGTCGCATTGCTTCTGGTGCTTCTAGGCGCCGTCACGATTTTCGTGCGCGCCGATCCTGCGAAAATGGCGGATGGCATGAAGACGCTGGGGCCGATTCTCCTTGCCCTGGCCGGCGCAGCGATATTCGCCGTCGGGCGCAGCGGCCTCGGTGGGATCATGCTGGTCGGCGCGGCAGTCTGGTACGGTACGATGCGCATGAACCGACCGGCGCAGCAACCGCCGCGAAAACGCTCCACCGTGCGCACTGCCGCGCTGGAAATGGAGCTCGATCACAAGACCGGCGGACTGGAAGGGCTCGTTCTGGCCGGCCGCCATGAAGGCAAGATGCTTGGCGCGATGAACCTGGCCGAGCTGCAGCACCTCTATCGTGAGCTCTCCGGCGATCCGGAGAGCCGCCAGCTGCTAGAGACGTATCTTGACGGCCGATTTCCCGTCTGGCGCAAAAACGCAGAGCCGGACAGTGGCGAAGGGCTGGGTGTTGCGCCAGGTGCGGGCGCCATGACTAAGGAGGAGGCCTACAAGATCCTTGGTCTTGAAGCGGGGGCCGCCGCGGCGGATGTCCGCAAGGCGCACCGCCGCCTGATGCAGCGCCTGCACCCCGATATCGGCGGCACGTCGTTCCTTGCGGCGCGGATCAATGAAGCCAAGGACGTCTTGCTCTCCAACCACAACTAGTCTCCTTCGACGCAGAAATTTCCCGGGAGATTCCAATGCCGCCCTACTGCTGGACGGCGTAACAGCTGATCTTCTTCTTCTTCAAAGCGGTGCAGGCATTCCACGCGGCGTCCTTCGACGAGAAGCCGCCGAAGCGGGCGCGGTAGTAGGTGACGCCGTCCTTGTCGAAGGCGACGGTGAAGGCTGAGGCATCGGCCAGCACCTTCGGCGCCTGCTTGCTCGTCTTGTCGAGGAAGGCCTGGGCTTCCGATTGCTTCGGCGAGGACGCCACCTGCACCGCCCAGCCCGACGGCACCGAGGCCGTCTTGACCGGATCGACCGCCGCCGCCGGCTCAGGTTCGGCATAGGCGGCGACGGCCTGCGGCGCCGGGGCCGCAGCCACAGCGGCGACAGCCACGGTCTTGACCTTCTTGATCTGGACGACCGGCGTGGTTTCCTCGACGACCGGGGCGGTTTCCTCGACAACGGGCGCGCTGTCGTCGGCGGAGGCGACCGTCGCCTCGTCTTCAACCGCCGGCTTTTCGTCCGGGGTCGGTGCATCGTGCTTCGGCAGGAACACCTTGGCGAGGGCGCTGATCGGATTGCCGCCACCGGCCTTGGCGACCAGGGCGCCACCACCGCGCGTCGATGCCCTCGGCATGTAGGCGTTGATCAGACCGGCCATCTGGTTGTCGCGCGAGCGGCCCGAGGCGCCGCCCATCACCACGGCGACGAGCTTGCGATCGCCGTCGTTGACCGACGAGACCAGATTGTAGCCGGAAGCGCGGGTGTAGCCGGTCTTGATTCCGTCCACGCCCTTGATGCGGCCGAGCAAGCGGTTGTGGCCGTTGATGCGCTGGCGGCCGTACAGGAAGGAGCGCTGCGAAAAGTAGCCGTAATATTGCGGGAAGTGCTCCCTCAACGCGATGCCGAGCATGGCCATGTCGTGGGCGGTGGTGAACTGGCCCGGATCGGGCAGGCCGTTGGCGTTGCGGAAGACCGTGCCGTTCATGCCGAGCTGACGCGCCTTGGCGGTCATCATGCGGGCGAAATTGGCTTCGTTGCCACCAATCAGCTCGCCCAGCGCCGTCGCGGAATCATTGGCCGACTTGGTCACCATCGACAGGATGGCGGTGTCGACGGACACCGATCCGCCGGGCTTGACGCCGAGCTTGGTCGGCGGCTCGGCCGCGGCGTGGGCGGAGAACGGCACCGGCGTGTTCTTCGAGATCCGGCCCTTCGCCAGCGCCTCGAAGGTCAGGTAGAGCGTCATCATCTTGGTCAGCGAAGCGGGATAGCGCCGACCATTGGCGTCGGAGGAATACAGCACCTTGCCGGTCTTGGCGTCGATGACGATGGCGGCCGACTTCGCCGCCATCGACGAGGCGGCATCGGCGACGACGACGCCCATCGCCAGGGCGACGATCGTGGCCGCCTTAAGGAATGAGGAGGATTTGGAGACGAAGCCCGACAACGCCTGACGCACTGATACTTCCCTGAATTTTCGTTGCCCCGGAGGCGGCGGCGTGAGCCTGCCTCGCTTCCGGTCAAGCTATCGCGGGCAGCGTTACCAATCCGTTTATGGTAACCGCCGCGTTCACCATTTTCTGGCGATTTGAGCCTCTTTTTATTCGAATTTTGGACTCTTCCCGTCCGCCTATGCCCAGCAAACAGGCAAAAACTTGACTTTTGTGCATCGCACAATATATTTACGGTGCATTGCACAAGGGCGCCCGGGGCAAAAGGGCGTTTCAACCACGAAGGGAAGCGTGAAATGGCCCAGACCTACGAGGACTTCAGCAAATACGGCAAGGAATTTGCCGACACCGGATTGAAGAGCTTTGCTTCGCTCACCAAGGGCGCGCAGGCGATCGCCACCGAAGCGGGTGAGTACACCAAGAAGAGCTTCGAGGCCGGCAGTGCCGCCGTCGAGAAGCTGTTCTCGGCCAAGTCGCTGGACAAGGCGATCGAGATCCAGTCCGACTACGCCAAACAGAGCTACGAGAGCTTCGTCGCCGAGGCCGCCAAGATCGGCGACCTCTATGCCGAACTCGCCAAGGAAGCCTACAAGCCGTTCGAATCGATCGTCGCCAAGTCGAAGTAATTTCGCCGCAAGGCACTGAAATTAGGCTAGCCGGCCTGCAAGACAGACCCGGTCGCGGATGCGCGGCCGGGTTTTTTCATGTTCGCTCCAATCCGGCGGCTTTGCTGCCTTCACGATTGCGAAAATCGCTGAAGTTTGCCCACCTAGCCATATTGTCAGCTAAACAGAAGGGCTTAAAATCGTTCATCGAACACCTACATGTCGAACTCGCATGGGGATTCGAAAAAGGCAGGACTACGTGACGATCGGTTTGACTGCCACGGCAGGCGTGGTGCGGATGCAGAGTGAAGGCGACGGCAACGAGGCCGGTCGCGGTACGGCCGTCATCACGCGCACCAAAACCAAGACCAAGAAGCCCAGTCTCTACCGGGTCCTCATCCTCAACGACGACTACACGCCCATGGAGTTCGTGGTTCACGTGCTGGAGCGTTTTTTCCAGAAGGACCGCGAAGCCGCCACACGCATCATGCTTCATGTTCACAATCATGGAGTGGGCGAGTGCGGGGTCTATACATTCGAGGTGGCCGAGACCAAAGTGTCCCAGGTCATGGATTTCGCCCGACAGAATCAGCATCCGCTGCAATGCGTGATGGAGAAGAAGTGAGGTAACATGCCGGCTTTCTCCCAAGGCCTGGAAAAGGCGCTACATCAGGCGCTGACGCTCGCCAATGAGCGGCACCATGAATACGCAACACTCGAACACCTGCTGCTCGCGTTGATCGACGACACCGAGGCGGCCGCCGTCATGCGCGCCTGCAACGTCGACCTCGACGAATTGAAGCACACGGTTCTCACCTATATCGACACCGAACTCGACAATCTCGTCACCGGCTATGATGAGGATTCCAAGCCGACCGCCGGTTTCCAGCGCGTCATCCAGCGCGCCGTGATCCACGTGCAGTCGTCTGGCCGCGAAGAGGTCTCGGGCGCCAACGTGCTTGTCGCCATCTTCGCCGAGCGCGAAAGCCACGCCGCCTATTTCCTGCAGGAACAGCAGATGACCCGCTACGACGCGGTCAACTACATCTCGCATGGCATCGCCAAGCGCCCCGGCGCGTCGGAGAGCCGCACCCCGCGCGGCGCCGATGACGAGCAGGGCGGCCAGAACGGCGCCGAGCCGCAGGAGGAGAACGGCAAGAAGAAGCAGCAGCAGGACGCGCTGACGGCCTATTGCATCAACCTCAACAACAAGGCCAAGGCCGGCAAGATCGATCCGCTGATCGGCCGCGAGTCGGAGATCAACCGCACCATCCAGGTGCTGTGCCGCCGCTCCAAGAACAACCCGCTCTATGTCGGCGATCCCGGCGTCGGCAAGACGGCGATCGCCGAGGGCCTGGCCAAGCGCATCGTCGAGGGCGACGTGCCGGAGGTTCTGCACAACGCCACCATCTTCGCGCTCGACATGGGCACGCTGCTTGCCGGCACGCGCTATCGCGGCGACTTCGAGGAGCGGCTGAAGCAGGTCGTCAAGGAACTCGAGGACTACCCGGGCGCGGTGCTGTTCATCGACGAGATCCATACCGTGATCGGGGCAGGGGCCACGTCTGGCGGCGCTATGGACGCGTCGAACCTGCTGAAGCCGGCGCTGTCGTCGGGCGCCATCCGCTGCATCGGCTCGACCACCTACAAGGAGTTCCGCCAGTTCTTCGAGAAGGACCGCGCTTTGGTGCGGCGCTTCCAGAAGATCGACGTCAACGAGCCGACCATCGAGGACGCCATCGAGATCATGAAGGGCCTCAAGCCCTATTTCGAGGAGTTCCACAAGGTCCGCTACACGAGCGAGGCGATCAAGGCCTCGGTCGAGCTTTCGGCGCGCTACATCAACGACCGCAAGCTGCCGGACAAGGCGATCGACGTGATCGACGAGACCGGCGCCTCGCAGATGCTGGTGCCTGAGGCCAAGCGCAAGAAGACGATCGGCATCAAGGAAATCGAAGCCACGATCGCCACCATGGCGCGCATCCCGCCGAAGACGGTTTCGGCCGACGACGAGAAGGTGCTGCAGGGTCTCGACGTCGAGCTGAAGCGCGTCGTCTACGGCCAGGACACCGCGATCACCGCGCTGACCTCCGCGATCAAGCTGGCGCGCGCCGGCCTGCGCGAACCGGAAAAGCCGATCGGGTCCTATCTGTTCTCGGGCCCGACCGGCGTCGGCAAGACGGAAGTGGCCAAGCAGCTCGCCGCCTCGCTGGGTGTCGAATTGATCCGCTTCGACATGTCGGAATACATGGAACGCCACACCGTCTCGCGGCTGATCGGCGCGCCTCCCGGCTATGTCGGCTTCGACCAGGGTGGCCTGCTGACCGACGGCGTCGACCAGCATCCGCACTGCGTGCTGCTGCTCGACGAGGTCGAGAAGGCGCATCCGGACCTGTTCAACATCCTGTTGCAGGTGATGGACCACGGTAAGCTGACCGACCACAATGGCAAGCAGATCGACTTCCGCAATGTCATCCTGATTATGACCACCAATGCGGGTGCGTCGGATGCGCAGCGCGCGGCGATCGGCTTCGGCTCGACCAAGCGCGAAGGCGACGATGTCGAGGCGATCAACCGGCTGTTCACGCCGGAGTTCCGCAACCGCCTCGATGCGATCATCCCGTTCGGCTCGCTGCCGGTGCCGGTCATCCATCAGGTGGTGCAGAAGTTCGTCATGCAGTTGGAGGCCCAGCTCTCCGAGCGCGGCGTCACCTTCGACCTGTCGCCGGACGCGATCGCCTGGCTGGCCGACAAGGGCTATGACGAGCGCATGGGCGCCCGTCCGCTCGGCCGCGTCATCCAGGAGCACATCAAGAAGCCGCTGGCCGACGAGGTGCTGTTCGGCAAGCTCAAGAAGGGCGGCACGGTGCGCGTCACCGTCGAGAAGAAGGAAACCGGCGAGACCGGCCTGAAGCTCGAATCGCTGGCCGACGAAGCGCCGGTGAAGCCGAAGAAGGAAGAGCCGGAAGAAGCGCCGAAGCCCCGCAAGGCGGCAAAGAAACCCGCAGCCAAGAAGGCGGTGGCGCAGAAGCCGGAGCCGAAGGGCAAGGACGGCGGCAAGCGCAGCCTTGTGCCCCAGTTGCCGCGCAAGGGCTGAGGGCCCCCACGATCGAAAAGCCCCGGAAACGGGGCTTTTTTCATGGTGCTGACAGCGAGCGCGAGGCTGGCCAAGCGAGGCGAAGCGCCGACGCATCGAATTCCCGGTCGGCGATGTCGTGCCGAAGAAGAAATGGGACGACCTCGGCCTGCCGGCAGCGCATTGACCTTAAGTGGAGCGGCCGACTCCAAATATTCTTGTTGGCAACAGCCGTCGACCATTCGGGCCGTATGCGACGGCATTGTGCCGAGCAACAAAAGACCTTATCAAGGCGCACGACCTGGGTGGTGGTCGCGGCCAAGAGCCTTTGGCGATAATCATTCGGAACAGGAATCGCGCCCGGCGCGAGCAACCAATGACAAAAACCCTTCGCAAATCCCTCCGCCAGCTGATCATAGCGGTTCCGCTTCTCGCGCTCGGCTTCTACTTCATCCCGATCCTGACGACGATCTGGATCGTCTGCGGCCTGATCGACGTGCTGCGCAACAAGAACAAGACCCTGTCGCTGTTCCGCGGTTATTTTCTCGGCAACGGCCTCTTCACCTGGCTGCTGTCGCCGTTCAACCTGCTTGTCGACCTGCTTTGCTACCGGAACCCTGGCGTCTGGAAGCTGGAGCAGTTTCCCGCCGACTATCAGCGAGAGGTCAACGAGGTTCTCGACGTCTTCAAGGCGCGCAAGGACGAGATCATCGCCGATATCGACGCCAATTTCGGCACCGGCCGGCGTGGCATGTATGTCTATCAGTGGTACGGCAAGCACAAGATCGACAACGTGGCGGAATTCAACAAGGATTTCAAATACATTAAGACCATCGCCGTGTCCGTCTTCAGGGGCAAGGAATCGACCTCCTGGCATTTCGGTCCGCTTCGGCTCAGCCTGCGCATTCTCTACAATTTGCTGCCGGTGAAGGCCGAGGTTTTCGTCGAGTGCAACGACGCCAGGAACTACTGGCACGACAATCCGCTCTACATTTTCGACGACACGCTGCTGCACCGCTCGGTCAACGAGTATGACGGGCGACGCTATTGCGTCTTCATGGACATCATCCGTCCGTCCCCGTTCCCGGGCCTGATCGCCGGTCTTCTCGCGGTCGTCTCGGTCAGCGTCGAGCGCGTCAACGCCATGTTCTACAAGAACTGGAAGATGATCGGCTCCAGCAAACCGAGGAAGGCCGGTGCGAACTGATCTACGACAGGATCTCGCCAATCGGTCTTAAACCAACGTCCAATGGCGCCGGCCGGCAGCCACCGTTAGAACGCCAGAGCAATTCTGGGACGATTGCGTAGCGATTTTCCGTCCCGAATTGCGCAAAATCAAATACGTCTCGGGGTCAGCGTTCTATCGAAGCTGAACTGCCTTGGGTGTCGAATATGTTCTAGCCAACATGACGACTGAGCGGGAGGAGGTCTCGCTCACGGGAGGGTCAGGTTGATCGGTCGGCAATCAGTCGTGCATGCGGATCATGTCCAGGCCTCGATCGCCAGGAGCGACGCGGCCCATTCGGCGCTGGTCGCCTCATGGCGGCGCTCTCTCCAGCTGCACCGTCTCGATCCGGCCGAGCGCAAGGCGCCTAGGCGGTTGACTGAAGCGGAGCTGATGCTGGCCAGGCAGCGCATGGAGCCACTGGCCCGCGCCGCCGAGGCAAGTCTCAACCGGCTCTATCTCGCGGTCGGCGGCGTCGGCTGCTGTGTGATGCTGGCCGACCGGAATGGCATCCCCATCGAGCGCAGGGGCGCGGTCGCCGACGACGAGACATTCGACGAATGGGGCCTTTGGACCGGGACGGTCTGGAGCGAGGACGCCGAGGGCACCAACGGAATCGGAACCTGCATCGCCGAACAACGGGCGCTGACCATCCATCGCGACCAGCATTTCTTCTCGCGCAACACTTTGCTCAGCTGCACCACGGCGCCGGTCTACGACCACGAAGGCAATCTGGCGGCGGCGCTCGACGTGTCGTCCTGCCGGTCGGATCTGACGGAAGGTTTTGTCCAGCTCATCGCGGTTGCGGTCGGTGACGCCGCCCGCCGGATCGAGGCGGAGAATTTCCGCATGGTGTACTCGAGCGCCCGCATCCTGCTCGCCCCGGTCGCCGAGCGCGGCGCCGGCGCGTTCATCGCCGTCGATGCCGACGATCTGGTTGTCGGTGCGACGCGCACCGCGCGTCTTGCGCTCGGCATAACCCGAGAAGCCCTTGCCAAGGGGCTGCTTGCCGCCGATCTCCTCGGCGATGCAGCCAAAACCTCCGAGGATTTGGATGATGCCGAGCGCGGGGTGGTGCAGCGCGCAATTGCGCGCACCGGCGGCAACGTCTCCGCCGCGGCCCAGAACCTCGGCATTTCCCGCGCCACGCTGCACCGCAAGCTTGCCCGTTTCGGCATCCACCGCACCCATTGATTTTCCCGGACCCGACCTGTCGCAGTTCTGCGACACTCGGCGGCTGCGATCGTCCGACCCCGGGCTGACAAGCTAAAAGCCATCCGCGACTGTCTCCCGCGACGCGACACATTCCGTGGCGCTGTTTTGCTGGGAGGCAGACAATGAACAAGGTGGAATTTTCCCGCACGGCCAAGGTTCCCTTCGCCAAGCGCTACGACAACTACATCGGCGGCAAATGGGTGGCGCCGCTCTCCGGAAAGTACTTCGAGAACATCTCGCCGGTGACCGGCGGGCCGCTGGGCGAGGTCGCCCGGTCGGACGCCAGCGACATCGAAGCGGCGCTCGACGCCGCGCACAAGGCCAAGGAGGCCTGGGGCAGGACAAGCCCAGCCGCCCGCGCGCTCATCCTCAACCGCATCGCCGACCGCATGGAAGAGAATCTCGACCTGCTGGCGCTGGCCGAGACCTGGGACAACGGCAAGCCGATCCGTGAGACGACCGCGGCCGACCTGCCCCTGGCCATCGACCATTTCCGCTATTTCGCCGGCGTCCTGCGCAGCCAGGAGGGTTCGATCTCCGAGATCGACCACGACACCGTCGCCTATCATTTTCACGAACCGCTCGGCGTCGTCGGCCAGATCATTCCCTGGAATTTCCCGCTGCTGATGGCGGTGTGGAAGCTGGCGCCGGCGCTCGCCGCCGGCAATTGCGTGGTGCTAAAGCCGGCCGAGCAGACACCAGCGACCATCATGCTGTGGGCCGACCTCGTCGGCGACCTTCTGCCGGAGGGCGTGCTCAACATCGTCAATGGTTTCGGGCTCGAGGCCGGCAAGCCGCTGGCGTCGTCCAAACGCATCGCCAAGATCGCCTTCACCGGCGAAACGACGACGGGCCGGCTGATCTCGCAATATGCCAGCCAGAATCTGATCCCGGTGACGCTGGAGCTCGGCGGCAAGTCGCCCAACATCTTCTTCCAGGATGTGACGGTGGAGGACGACGACTTCTTCGACAAGGCGATCGAGGGCTTCGTGATGTTCGCGCTCAACCAGGGCGAGGTCTGCACCTGCCCGAGCCGGGCGCTGGTGCATGAGAAGATCTACGACAGGTTCATCGAGCGGGCGCTGAAGCGTGTAGAGGCGATCGTCCAGGGTGATCCGCTCGACCCCGCCACGATGATCGGCGCGCAGGCGTCGAGCGAGCAGCTGCAAAAGATCCTGAGCTACTTCGACATCGGCCGCCAGGAAGGGGCCGAGGTGCTGACCGGCGGCGAACAGAACCACCTGCCGGGCGACCTTGCCGGCGGCTACTACGTCAAGCCGACCGTGTTCCGCGGCCACAACAAGATGCGCATCTTCCAGGAGGAGATTTTCGGACCGGTGGTGTCGGTCACCACCTTCAAGGATGATGACGAGGCGCTGTCGATCGCCAACGATACGCTCTACGGCCTCGGCGCCGGCATCTGGAGCCGCGATGCGAACCGTTGCTACCGCTTCGGCCGCGCCATCCAGGCCGGTCGCGTGTGGACCAATTGCTACCACGCCTATCCGGCGCATGCGGCGTTCGGCGGCTACAAGCAGTCCGGCATCGGCCGCGAGACGCACAAGATGATGCTCGACCACTACCAGCAGACCAAGAACATGCTGGTCAGCTACAGCCCGAAGAAGCTCGGCTTCTTCTGATCGACTCCCGAGGTGCGGGGAGGGCGCGGTTCGCCGCGTCCCCCCTTCAAACAGGGGGAGGACATCTTGGACAAGAAATCGCTGGGCAAAGTGTCCGCCACGCCGGAGGCAGAGGCGTTCCTCGCCGACATCATCGCCGATCACGGCCCGGTCCTGTTCCACCAGTCCGGCGGCTGCTGCGACGGCTCCTCGCCGATGTGCTACCCGCGCGGCGATTTCATCGTCGGCGACGGCGACGTCATGCTGGGCGAGATCGGCGACACGCCGGTCTATATAAGCGCCTCACAGTACGAAGCCTGGAAACACACGAATTTGATCATCGACGTGGTGCCGGGCAGAGGCGGCATGTTCTCGCTCGACAATGGCCGCGAGAGGCGGTTTCTGACGCGCTCGACGATCTGCACGGTTCCCTCCGCCATCGAGAGGGATTGACCGGGCAATCCGGCAACGGCAGAAAGCCGCCATGGCCAATCTACTTCTCGTTGTCATCGGCGGCGGCATCGGCGCCGGCATCCGCCACCTGACCAATATGGGCACCCTGCGCCTGGTCGGCCCCAACTATCCCTGGGGCACGATGGCGATCAACATCCTCGGCTCGTTCGTCATGGGTCTGTTCATCGCCGTGCTAGCGCGGCGCGGCGGCTCGAACGAAGTGCGGCTGTTCGTGGCCACCGGCATCCTCGGCGGCTTCACCACCTTCTCGGCCTTTTCGCTCGATTTCGCCACGCTTTGGGAGCGCGGCGCGACGCTACCGGCGTTCGGGTACGCGCTCGCCAGCGTCATTGGCGCGATCCTCGCCCTGTTTCTGGGTCTTTGGCTCGCAAGAAGCCTGCCTTAGGTTTGTTCATGCATGTCGTTGTCCCAAAACCGCCAGACACTTTTGGGCGACATGCATTAGTGCTATTGCCCCCGCTTCCGAAGAGGCAAAGCGAGACAAATGGCAGGCGTTGAACAGATCACGGTGGAGGCCGGCGAGGCGGGCATGCGGCTCGACCGCTGGTTCAAGACCCATTTTCCGGGTCTCGGCTTCGGCCATCTGCAGAAGCTCCTGCGCTCCGGCCAGATCCGCGTCGACGGCAGCAGGGTGAAGGCCGACACCCGCGTCGAGCCCGGCCAGACGGTCCGCATTCCGCCGCTCGACGTCGACAAGAAGGGCGATGCGCCGCTCACCGGCCATTCGATCCGCAACCAGGGCGACGCCGATGTGCTCGCCAAGATGCTTCTGCACGAG
>NZ_RZOF01000124.1:0-15616 GCF_003998955.1 Mesorhizobium sp. M4B.F.Ca.ET.017.02.2.1
GCGGCCGACCTTGGTCGAGCCGGTGAAATTGACCCGCTTCACCGCCGGATGCGCGACGAGCGCCTCGACGATCCCGGCGGCATCCTTCGGGTCGTTGGTGACAACATTGACGACGCCCTTCGGCAGGCCGGCCTCGACCAGCACCTGGCCGATCAGGCGATGCGTGCCGGGGCACATCTCGGAGGCCTTGAGCACCACCGTGTTCCCGCAGGCGAGCGGCATCGCCAGCGCGCGGGTGCCGAGGATGACGGGTGCGTTCCAGGGCGCGATGCCCAGGCAGACGCCGGCCGGCTGGCGGATCGCCATGGCAAGCGTGCCCGGCTTGTCCGAGGGGATGATCTCGCCCGCGATCTGTGTCGTCATCGCGGCTGCCTCGCGCAGCATGTTGGCGGCCAGCATAACGTTGAAGCCGGCCCACGGCCCGGTCGCTCCGGTCTCCTCCATCATCAGCCTGGTGAATTCGCCGACCTTGGAGGCCATCACCTCGGCGGCCTTGGAAAGCAAAGCGCGGCGCTCGCCTGGGCCCGTCCGCGACCAGGCCGGGAAGGCCGCGGCAGCGGCGCCGACGGCGGCATTGGCGTCGGCGATGCTGGCGGCGGCGGCGCGCGTCGCCAGCTTGCCGGTGAAGGGGTCCAGGCGGTCGAAGGAAGCCTTGCCCGTTGCAGTTCTTTCGTCGCCGTCGATCAGAAGTCCGATATCCATTTGGTCTCTCCCTCGCTCCGGGTGGAGCGTTGCAAACTAGAAGCCGAGCACCTCGGCGTTGATCGAGGCTTCGAGGCCGCCGTCGACCGGCACATTGGCGCCGTTGATCCAGCGCGCGCCATCCGAGCACAGGAACAGCACGACCGGCGCGATATCGCCCGACGTGCCGGCACGACCCACCCGCGAAATATCGCTGTCGACGCGGTCGTCGCCGAGCACGGCGCGGAACTGCTTCAGGATCGGCGTCTCGACCGGGCCTGGGCTGACCGCATTGACACGGATGCCGCGGCTCTTGAAGCGCTCCTGATGCGCGGCGCGGAAGGTCCACAGCAGCAGAAGCTCCTTCGAGACCGGATAGCCTTCCTCGTTCTTGACCGCATGGTCGGCGACCACCCTGGCGACATCGGGAAAGCCCTCGATGCCGATCATCGAAGCGGCGCGGTTGAGATTGGCGCGCCAGCCGAAGCCGGCGATCGAGGCGACGTTGACGATGGCGCCGCCTTCGCGAAGCTTCGGCGCCAGCGCCTCGGAAAGCGCGCGCAGTCCGTAGAAATTGACGGCGAGCGTCGACACGGCGCCGGTGTTGCCGGAAAGGCCGGCGACGTTGCAGAGCGCATCGAGGCGCAGCGGCAGCCGTGCCACCAGTTCGTCGACGCCGGCCTTCGACGAGATGTCGGCCTTGACGAAGCTGCCGGCACTTGCAGCTGGCTCACGCACGTCGACGCCGATCACGTCGGCGCCAAGTTGGCCGGCGAGTTCCGCCGTGCGGGCGCCGATGCCAGAGGCGACGCCGGTGATGAGGATGGTCTTGCCGAAAAGCATGGTCAGGCTTTCTCCCGAGATGTCGTTGTCTGTGCCGGCGAGGCAGTCTGGCCCGTCGTTAGGGTCGCGTTGACGGGAATTCTGACGCTATAGCCGACGGGCAGCAGCCGAAGCCCAAATCGCTCCTCCAGCGTTCCCCACAGGCCGCGCGGCAACAGCAGCGAGAAGGCAAGCGCTGTGGCGCCGAGGCCGATCAGGTACCAGACGCCTGCGCCGCCGAACCAGGTCTCGATGAGGAAGAACAGCAACGCGCCAAGGATGGCGCCCTCGAAGGTGCCGATGCCGCCGACCAGCACCATGAAGATCATGTAGGCCGTCCACTGGACGCTGAAATAGGTCTTCGGCTGGAAGGTGATCGAGGTCGCCAGCCACAGCGCGCCGGCAATGCCGATGCCAAAGGCGGCGAGAACGAAAAGCAGCCGCTTGGTGCCGGTAACGCGCACGCCGACCGAGGCTGCCGCATCCTCGTTGTCGCGGATGGCGCGGATGGCGGCACCGGTGCTGCCGCGCAGCAGGCCGAACAGGACGGCAAGCAGGGCGGTCATCGACGCCAGCGCCAGCCAGTAGATCGCCACGCGTCTGGTCGAAGCGTCGTAGACGTTGAGCGAGATCAGCGACGTGCCGGTCTCGCCCTGCACCAGCCGGTCGAGGTTGACGAGGAGATGGGTGAGGGCCGCGATCACCCACATGCCGATGGCGAACTGGCCGTTCCTGAGCCGCAGCATGAACAGCGAGATCGGCCAGGAGACCGCGCCGACGACGATCGCCGAGACGAAGAGCGCGACGAAAGGATTGAGGCCGGCATCCGCCAGCCGGATGCTGAAATAGGCGCCGAGGCCGAAGAACACTTGCTGGCCGACCGAGACCAGTCCGCCGAAACCGGCGAGCGCGTTCCACATCGCCGCGAGGATCACATAGATGAACAGCGCGGTCATGCGGTCGACGGCGCCTACCGACAGGAATTGCGGCGCGATCGCCAGCAGCGCGATGATCAGGGCCACCGCGATCGCGGCAATGCGCGAGGCGGCGGTGCCGCGCTCGATGACAGGGGAGGCGGCGCTCATGATGCCTTCCTCGCGGGCAGGCGCAGCAGGCCGCGCAGGCCGAGGCCGGAGGTGGACAGGCGTATGAACAGCGCGATCAGGAACGCGACATGGCCGCCGATCAGAAAGCCCTGCGGATGTACCTGGGCGCCGAGCGTCTGGGCAAGCGCCAGCACGATGCCGCCGATCAGCGTGCCCCACAGCGAGCCGGCGCCGCCGATGACCGCCGCCTCGAAGGCGAACAGCAACTGCGGCGCGCCGGCATAGGGTTCGAAGGTGGCGCGCATGCCGAGGAAGGCGCCGGCGAGGCCGACGGTGACCATGGCGATGGACGCGGCGACCGCATTGGCGCGGCGCGCATCGATGCCGACCAGGCCGGCCGTATCAGGGTCCGCCGAGGTGGCGCGGATCGCGCGGCCAAGGCCGGTGCGGGTGAGGAAGAGCTGCAGCCCGCCAAGCAGCGCCACGGCGGTGACGAAGATGATGACCGCGAGCTTGCCGACATAGATGCTGCCCGGCCATTCCCAGGAATCGTAGGAGAGGCTGCCGATAAAGGGCGCCAGCGAGCGCGTGTCGGCGCCGAACTGTTCGAACAAGAGATTGTCGATGACGATTGCGAGACCGAAGGTCGTCAGGATCGGCAACAGCGCACCGCCGCGCGCGCTGCGTTCGAGTAGGAAGCGCTGCAAGGCCCAGCCGATCGCGGCCATCAGCGGCAGGACGATCAGCAATCCAAGAAAGGGTGAAATGTGGAAGCGCGAGGCGAGCTGCCACAGCGCGAAGGCAGACAGCACGGCGAGGCTGCCATGGGCGAGGTTGATGATGCGCATCACCGAAAACATGAAGGAGAGGCCGCAGGCGATCAGCGCGTAGTAGCCGCCGAGCAGGATGCCCTGGACGATCTGGTTGGTCATGCCGGCACGCCTCCGGCGCCCTTCCGATGCAGGCCGAAATAGGCTTTCGTCACCTCGTCGCGCGAAACGCTCTTGCTGTCTCCGGCAAGCGCGATCCTTCCCTCCAGCATGCAGATGACCTTGTCGGAGACGGAGAGGGCACGGTTGAGATCCTGCTCGACCAGGATGATCGTCGTGCCGGAACTGATCAGGCCGTGCAGCGAGGCGTAGACGCGGTCGACGACCAGCGGCGACAGGCCGAGCGAGACCTCGTCGAGCAGCAGCAATTCCGGATTGCTCATCAGCGCGCGGCCGATGGCGGTCGCCTGCTGCTCGCCGCCGGACAGATGGCCGGTCCTGGAATGGCGGCGCGGCTTGAGGTTGGGAAACGTGTCGAGCACCTTGTCGACGCTCCAGTCGCCGGGGCGGCCGGCGGTCTTGCCGAGCAGGAGGTTTTCCTCGACCGTCATTTCGACGAACAGTTTCCTGCCTTCGGGCACCAGCGCGATGCCCATGCCGACTCTGCTGTGCGAGGGCACCCCGGAAAGGTCGGCCCCGTCGAACCGCACGCGACCCGATGCCTGCGGATGCGCTCCGGCAATGGCGCGCAGCAGCGTCGTCTTGCCGGCGCCGTTGGCGCCGACCAGCGCCAGCGTCTCGCCGCGCTCGACGGTGAAGCTGACGCCGCGTACCGCCTGCAACAGGCCGTGGCGGACAACGAGATCCTCGACCGAAAGCAGGCTCATTTCGGGCCTCCGCCGAGATAGGCGCTGATCACATGCGGGTTGGCCATTACCGCTTGCGGATCGCCGTCGGCGATGATCTTTCCGGCATCCATGCAGATCAGTCGCTCGGCCACCTGCAGCAGGATGTGGACGATGTGCTCGATCCAGACGATGCCGATCTTGCGGCGCCGCAATTCCCTGATGGTCTCGACCAGCTCGCCGGCCTCGCCGTCAGTCAGGCCGCCGCCGATCTCGTCGAGCAGAAGCAGCGCCGGCCTGGCAGCGAGCGCCCGGGCGAGTTCCAGCCGCTTGCGGTCGAGCAAGCCGAGTGTCTCGGCGCGCCGGTTGGCAACGCCCAGCATGCCGCAGAGTTTCAGCGAGCCAAGCGCTTCCTCATAGGCTTCGTCGCGCTTGAGGCCGGCGCCATGCGAGGCGGCGACGAAGACGTTCTCAAAGGTGGTCATGCCGCCGAAAGGCTTCGGCACCTGATGCGTGCGCACGAGGCCGAGGCGGAAGCGCGCCGTGGCCGGCAGCGCGGTGACGTCGCCGCCTTTGAATGCGACGGTGCCGGCACTGGGCGGATAGGCGCCGGACAGCACGCTGAGCAATGTCGTCTTGCCGGCGCCGTTCGGGCCGACAATGCCGACCGCCTCGTCGGCTCCCATGGCGAAGTCGATGTCGTCGAGCACCACCAGCGCGCCAAAGCGCTTGTGGATGCCGGCGGCATCGAGGATCGCAGCGTTGGGCAAAATGGTCACGATGCGAACCCCGTCAGCAGTCCAATCAGCCGTTGTACGGCTGCAGCTTGGCTTCGACCGGCACCTTCGGGTCGGTGGCGTTTTCGGTCACGACATAGTCGAGCGGGAACTTGCTGCCTTCCTTCGCCGCCACCCACTGCGTGCCGATGATCGGGCCGGGCGAGACGTTGGCGACGGGGCCGCTGGTGAAATCGACCTTGCCGATCATCGTCTCGGTGTTGAGCGCGCTCAGCGCCTTGGCGACCGCCGCCTTGTCCTTGGCGTCGGTGCTGGACTTCAGCGCTTCGAAGCCGGCGTCGAGCAGCGACATCGTGGCGCCGAGCTGCTGCGTCCACTGCTTGCCGCTCGCCGCTTCGTAGCCGTCGGCCAGCTCGGTCCCGGAAACACCAGTGAGCGGCGATTTGTAGGGGAAGGCCTTGTGCCAGTAAGCGGCGCTCGCAATCTTCATGCCGAGGTCGCCGAGCGCCTCGATGTCGGACGGGAACAGGCCGGTCTTGGCGACCTGGGCGATCTTGATCTGCCGGGTCAGGCCCTGCTGCGCCGCCTGGCGCCAGAAGGCGGCGAAATCCGGCGGGATTGGGAAGGAATTGAAGATCTCGACGCCTTCCTGCTTGAACAGCGCGATCTGCGAGGAATAGTCGGTGGTGCCGGTCTCGTAGGCGCCGGGGTCGACGATGGTGAAGCCCTGCTTGGCGAGCAGCGGTGCAAGATGGGCACGGATGGCATTGCCGTCGGCGTCGTTCGGATACATGACGCCGACCTTCTTGTTGGTCTCGATCAGATTCCACTGCGAGACATAGGCCTTGAAGAATTCGTCGACGCCGAAGCCGAAATGATAGGTCCATTTGAACGGCGAAGGCTGGCCCGGCTTGGCGCCGCGGCCGAAATACCAGGCTTCCCACGGCATGACGGTGGACAGGCAAGGTACGCCGGCCGCTTCGCAAGCATCGGCTACGGGGTTGATCACCTCAGGCGTCGAGACGGCGAGCATCAGGTCGATGGCCTGGTTGTTGATCAGGTCCTTGGCGAGTTGGCCGGCGCGGGAGGGATCGGATTGCGTATCCTGATCGAGGATCTCGACACTGTATTTCTTGCCGCCGAGCTCGATGCCATTGGCGAGCGCCTTGCGGGCGAGGTCGAGCACGTAGCCGTCGGTCTCGCCGAAACCGCCGAGAGGCCCGGTGCGCGGGCTGACGAAGCCGACCTTCAGGGTGTCCGCGGCCTGCGCGAAGGCCTTGCCGCGGCCGAGCGCAAGAGCCGCGCCGCCGGCCACCGAAGTGGCCATGAACTGGCGTCGCGACATGCCGGCGACAACGGGTTTGCTGCCGATAGTCCTGGTCATCTGCTCCTCCCTCCGTGGCCGTCCCCGTACGGGCCGGTACCGGTTTTCCGGTGCCGCCAGACAGGGCTCGGCCTTGATCCTCCACGGTCACATTGCACTAGCGGTTTGGTTCGGTAAAATGATATTTTGCGGTGTTTCATTAACCCATAGGTTATGAAATGCCGCGCCGAACGGAGTCCGTTGTCAGGCGTTATGCCGCGCCGCCTCGCGGATCGTCTGCAGCAGGATGGAAAAGGCCGGCGAGGGGGCAGTGTCGGTGCGCATGGTCAGGCCGACCGGTCCCTTGGTCTCCTCGGTGTCGACTGGCAAGGCGACGAAGGCGCCGCTGGCGATCTCGTTGGCGACGACGCCGGCCGAGATGATCCACACCGCGTTGCTCTGGCGCATGAAGGAACGGCCGAAGGAATCCGAGACGGTCTCGATTTCGGTGGCCGGCGCGGTCATGCCATTGGTGATGAACAGGCGGTCGACGAAGGGGCGGATGACGGACTCCCGCGTCGGCATCAGCACGGGGAATTCGTCGAGGCGGGCGAAGATATCGGCCCCCGGTTCCGACAGCGGATGTCCGGCCCGCACCACGAACAACACTTGTTCGGAATAGAGATGCTCGAAGAAGAAGCCGGTCATGTGCTCCGGCGCCGCCAGGCGGCCGACGACGAGATCGAGCGCGCCGACGCGCAGCTGTTCCAGCAGCACCGCGTTCTCGCCGGTGACGATCTTGAGGGCGGCGCCCGTGTTCTCCTCGAGGAACAGGCTCATGGCGAGCGGCATCACCCGCGCCGACACCGTCGGCAAGGCACCAATGCGGATCGGATGGCGGTTGATAGCGCCGTCCTGGCGGACGGAATCGACACCGCGCTTCAGTGCCGTGATCGCCGTGCCGGCATGGCCGAGGAAGATCTCGCCGAGCCGCGTGACGCGGATGCCGCGGCCGTCGCGTTCGACGACGGCGATGCCGAGCGCCTCTTCCAGCTCGCGCAACGTCTTGGTCACGGCCGGCGCGCTGACATGCAGGAACTCGGCCGCCCTTGCCACGCTGCCTTGCCGCGCCACTTCGAGAAACGCCTGCAGGTGTCGGAAGCGGATGCGGCTTTCGGCCATGGTTCGATAACCTCGGAGTTAATGAAACGCCGCAAAATATCATTTTACCGAACCAAATACCTAGTGCAAGCTAACATCGGAGGATCGAAATCGTGCCATTCGTCAGCATTGGCGGCGTTACGCTGCACCACCGCTACAGGCCGGGGACTGGCAATGCGTGCCCGATCATATTCATGAATTCGCTGGGGACCGACTTCCGGATCTGGGACGAAATTGTCTCGCTGCTCGGCGATGAAATGCCGACGCTCGTCTATGACAAGCGCGGGCACGGACTGTCAGACATCGGCGGCGTCAGCTCGATCGACGATCATGTCGATGACCTCTGCGGCCTCGTCGATCACTTCGGCCTTGCCAAGGTCGTGCTGTGCGGCCTGTCGGTCGGCGGCCTGATCGCGCAGGGCTTCCATGCGCGGCGCCCCGAAAGCGTCGAGGCCCTCATCCTGAGCGACACGGCGCACAAGATCGGCACGGCCGACAGCTGGAACACACGCATCGCGACGGTCGAAAGCAAAGGCATCCAGGAGATCGCCGACGCCGTGCTCAAGCTGTGGTTCACCCCTGCCTTCCACGCGGAGCGTTCCGCCGATCTCGACGGCTGCTGGAACATGCTGACCAGGCAGCCGCTCGCCGGCTATATCGGCACCTGCGCTGCCGTTCGCGATGCTGACTTCACCGAGGCCGCGCGCGGCATCGCGGTGCCGACGCTTTGCGTCGTCGGCGACCAGGACGGCTCGACGCCGCCCGACCTCGTGCGCTCGCTTGCCGATCTCATCCCTGGCGCGCGCTTCGAGATGATCCCCAATGCCGGCCACATTGCCTGCGTCGAGCAGCCCGGGCCGTTTACCAGGCTGATCCGCGATTTCGTCGCATCGCTTCCCAGCGGAAAGCAAATCCATGGATGACATTTCCAAGAACACAACCCGATACCGGACCGGACTTGAGGTCCGGCGATCCGTGCTCGGCGATTCCCATGTCGACCGGGCCGAGGATGCGGCCACCGATTTCGACCGGCCGTTTCAGCACCTGATCAACGAGGCCGCGTGGGGAACGGTGTGGGCGCGGCCGGGCTGGTCGAAACGCGAGCGCTCGATCGTGACGCTGGCGCTGCTTGCGGCACTCGGCCATGACGAGGAGGTGGCCATGCATGTGCGCGCCACCGCCAACACCGGCGCATCGCGCGACGATATCTGCGAGGCTTTCCTGCATGTCGCGATCTATGCCGGCGTACCGGCCGCAAACCGCGCCTTCAGGATCGCCAAGGAGGTGTTCGCGCAGATGGACGAGAATGCCCATGCCTGAGCCGGGCTCCAACCGGGCGCCGGAGACCGGCGCCTTCTTCCAGCGCGATAGCCTTTGGCATCCGCCGGCGCTGACGCCCGCCTATAAGAGCTCGGTGCTGCGCTCGCCGCAAAAGGCACTGCTTTCCTTCGACAACACGCTGTCGGAACTCACCGGCCCGGTGTTCGGGCACGCCATGCTCGGCGAATTCGACAACGACCTGATCCACAATTTCGCCCAGCCAGGCGAGAGCGCCATCGGCGAGCGCATCATCGTGCATGGGCGGGTGCTCGACGAACGGGGCAAGGGCGTGCCGGGCGTGCTGCTCGAATTCTGGCAGGCGAATGCCGGCGGCCGCTACCGCCACAAGAAGGACGGCTATCTGGCGCCGCTCGATCCGAATTTTGGCGGCTGCGGCCGCACCATCACAGGCGATGACGGCGGCTACGCCTTTCGCACTGTCAGGCCGGGACCCTATCCGTGGCCGAACGGTCCGAACGACTGGCGCCCTGCCCATATCCATTTTTCGGTGTTCGGCCAGGGTTTCGCGCAGCGGCTGATCACCCAGATGTATTTCGAAGGCGATCCGCTGATCTGGCGCTGCCCGATCGTCGGCGGAATTTCCGACAAGGCAGCCATCGAAGCGCTGATTGCCACCCTCGACATGCAGTCGACGATCCCGATGGACGCGCTCGCCTACAAGTTCGATATCGTGCTGCGCGGACGTCGCTCGACGCTGTTCGAGAACAGGCCGGAGGGCAATTGATGGCGCAATCGCTCGACCGGCTGAAGGAAAGCCCTTCGCAGACCGCGGGACCCTACGTTCATATCGGGCTGACGCCGAATTTCTGCGGCATCGGCGGCGTCTACGAGAGCGATCTTGGCTCGAGCATGGTCAACGGTGAGACCAAGGGCGAGCGCATCGAGCTGCGCATCCGCGTTTTCGACGGTGCCGGCGCGCCGCTCAAGGACGCGCTGATCGAGATCTGGCAGGCCGATGCCAGCGGGTTCTACAATTCGCCGGCCGAATTGCGTGGCGCTGCCGATCCGAATTTTCTGGGTTGGGGCCGGCAGCCGACCGACATGGAAACGGGCGTCTGCCTGTTCCAGACGATCAAGCCCGGCCGCGTGCCGTTCCGCGACGGGGGGCTGATGGCGCCGCACATCACGCTGTGGATCGTGGCGCGCGGCATCAATATCGGCCTCCACACGCGGCTCTATTTCTCGGACGAGGAAAAGGCCAATGGCGAGGACCCGATCCTTGCCCGCATCGAGCATCGCTTGCGCGTGCCGACGCTGATCGCCGAGCGCCAGGGCGACACCTACGTCTTCGATGTCCACCTTCAGGGGGACAAGGAGACGGTCTTCTTCGACAGCTGACCGGCCTGAACATGACCGTATCGCCCTTCGATCATCCGCTGCTTTCGGCTCTCCTTGGCGACGAGGAGGCGGCAAGGCATTTTTCAGTGGAAGCCGACATCGACGCGATGCTGGCTTTCGAGGGCGCCCTGGCCGAGGCCGAGGCCGAGTGCGGCGTGATTTCCAACGACGCCGCAACGGCAATCAGCTTGGCGCTGGCCTCGTTCCGGCCCGACACGGCCAGGCTCAGGGCCGGCGTTGCCAGGGACGGGGTCGTGGTGCCGGAGCTGGTACGCCAGATCAAGGCCGCCGTCGGCGAACCGCACAATGCGTTCGTTCATTTCGGCGCGACCAGCCAGGACGTCATCGATAGCTCGCTGGTGCTGCGGCTGAGCGGCGCGGTCGACCATATCGGCCTGCTGCTCAGCGAAAACATCGTGCGGCTTGCGGGCCTCGAACAGGATTTCGGGGGCAGGGCGCAGATTGCGATGACGCGCATGCAGCCGGCAATCCCGATCACGGTTGGAGGTCGGATCGCCTCATGGCGGGCGCCGCTCGAGCGCCACCAACTCAGGTTGAAGGAACAGTCCGCGCGTCTGCTCGTCGTCCAGTTCGGCGGCGCGGCCGGCACGCTCGATAGACTCGGCGACAAGGCTGCGCCCGTGCGGGCGGCCCTTGCCGCAAAACTCGGCCTTGGCGATGCGGCGCAATGGCATAGCCAGCGCGACGCGCTGGTCGATTTCGCCGGCTGGCTGTCGCTGGTGACCGGCAGTCTCGGCAAGTTCGGCCAGGACATCGCGCTGATGGCGCAAGGCGGCATGGACATCAAGCTGTCCGCGGGCGGCGGCTCGTCGGCGATGCCGCACAAGCAGAACCCGGTGAAGGCGGAGGCGCTGGTGGCCCTTGCCCGCTTCAACGCCACCCAGCTTGCCGGCATGCACCAGGCGCTGGTGCACGAGCAGGAGCGCTCTGGCGCCGCCTGGACACTGGAATGGCTGATCCTGCCGCAGATGGTGGTGGCGACAGCGGGAGCACTCCGGCTCGCCGCGGAGCTTGCGGGACAGATCGAAAGCCTCGGACACTGATGCGTACACAGGTTGTTATCATCGGCTCGGGCCCATCCGGCCTGCTGCTCGGCCAGTTGCTCGCCACCATCGGTGTCGAGACCGTCATTCTCGAACGGTCGAGCCGGGAGCATGTGCTCGGCCGCGTGCGCGCCGGCGTGCTGGAACAAGGCACGGTCGACCTGCTCGGCGAGGCCGGCGCCGCGGACAGGCTGCACGCCGAAGGCCTGCCGCATGCCGGCATCTCGCTCGCCTTCGACGGTCGCCTGCACCGCATCGATCTCACGGCGCTCACCGGCGGCAAGCATGTCACCGTCTACGGCCAGACCGAGGTGACGCATGATCTGATGGACAAGCGCGAGGCGGCGGGGCTGGTCACCGTCTACGAAGCCGCCAATGTCGCGCTTCACGATTTCGATGGCACGGCGCCTTTCGTCACCTATGACAAGGACGGTGTCGGCCACCGCATCGACTGCGACTTCATCGCCGGCTGCGACGGCTATCACGGCGTCAGCCGCCGCTCGGTGCCGGAGGGCGCCCTGAAGACCTTCGAGCGGACCTATCCGTTCGGCTGGCTGGGCGTGCTGGCGGAGGTGCCGCCGGCCGACCACGAGCTGGTCTACGCCAATCACGAGCGAGGCTTTGCGCTGTGCTCGATGCGCTCGCCGCACCGCAGCCGCTACTATGTGCAGTGCCCGGCGGACGAGCGCGTCGAAGCCTGGTCCGACGACCGTTTCTGGGATGAGTTGCGCCGTCGCTTGCCGCCGCAGACAGCGGCGTCCGTCACCACCGGGCCGTCTTTCGAAAAGTCGATCGCGCCGCTGCGCTCCTTCGTCGCCGAGCCGATGCGCTTCGGAAAGCTGTTCCTGGTCGGCGACGCCGCCCATATCGTGCCGCCGACCGGCGCCAAGGGCCTCAACCTTGCCGCCAGCGACGTGCGCTATCTCTTTGCCGGGCTTCGCGAATTCTATAGCGAGAGATCGCAGGCAGGGCTCGACGCCTATTCAGCCAAGGCGCTGGCGCGGGTCTGGAAAGCGGTGCGTTTCTCGTGGTGGATGACGACGATCCTGCACCGTTTTCCCGAGACGGGCGAATTCGGCCAGCGCATCCAGGAAGCCGAGCTTGACTATCTCGTGCATTCCAAAGCGGCGTCTACCGCTCTGGCGGAGAATTACGTCGGCCTGCCGTATTGATCGGCAAGGCCCGTCAAACCCGCTCCAGCGCGATCGCAATACCCTGGCCGACGCCGATGCACATGGTGGCGAGCGCATAGCGGCCGCCGCGCTCGCGAAGCTCCAGCGCCGCCGTGCCGGTAATGCGGGCGCCCGACATGCCGAGCGGGTGGCCGAGCGCGATCGCACCGCCATTCGGGTTGACGTGCGCGGCGTCCTCGGCGATGCCAAGCTGGCGCAGCACCGCGATGCCCTGCGAGGCGAAGGCCTCGTTGAGCTCGACGACGTCGAACTGGTCGGGCGTCAGGCCGAGGCGGGCGCAGAGTTTCTTCGTCGCCGGCGCCGGGCCGATGCCCATAATGCGCGGCGCAACGCCGGCGGCAGCACCGCCAAGGATGCGGGCGATCGGCGTCAGGCCGTGTTTCTTCGCGGCTGCTTCCGAAGCGATGACGAGGGCGGCCGCGCCGTCATTGACGCCGGAAGCATTGCCGGCGGTCACCGTGCCGCCCTGGCGGAACGGCGTCGGCAGTTTGGCCAGCGCCTCGATGGTGGTGCCGGCGCGTGGATGCTCGTCCTTGCCTATCACGATTGCATCGCCCTTCCTTTGCGGGATCGTCACCGGCGTGATCTCCTTCGCCAGCCGGCCATTGGCTTGCGCCGCCACAGCCTTGTCCTGGCTGCGCACGGCAAAGGCATCCTGGTCGGCGCGCGAAACGGCAAAGTCCGCGGCGACGTTTTCGCCGGTTTCCGGCATGGAATCGACGCCATACTGTTTCTTCATCAGCGGGTTGATGAAGCGCCAGCCGATGGTGGTGTCGTGGATCTCGGCGTTGCGCGAGAAGGCGGTGTCAGCCTTGGGCATGACGAAGGGCGCGCGGCTCATCGACTCGACGCCACCGGCGATCATCAGCTCGGCCTCGCCGGCCTTGATGGCGCGCGCCGCGATGGTGACGGCATCCATGCCCGAGCCGCAGAGGCGGTTGACGGTGGAGCCCGGAATGTCCTGGGGCAGGCCTGCGAGCAGCAGCGCCATGCGGGCGACGTTGCGGTTGTCCTCGCCGGCCTGGTTGGCGCAGCCATAGACGATGTCGTCGACGGCAGCCCAATCGACACCCGTGTTGCGCTCGACCAAAGCCTTCAAGGGTATGGCGCCGAGATCATCGGCGCGCACCGAGGAGAGCGCGCCGCCAAAGCGGCCGATCGGCGTGCGGATGTAATCGCAGATGAAGGCGTCGGTCATCTATGCAGCTTTCCCCTTGGCGGTCCCCTCATGCGCCGCCTTGGTGCGGGCCTGAAGATCGCGCAATGTCGTCAGCTCGAGTTCCGTCGGCGCCGGCGTCTCGTCAAGAGCCTCGGCAAATCTTACCACCCAGCCACAGGTCGCCTGCACCTGCTCGCGGGTCACGCCTGGATGCAACGACACGACGGTGAATTCCTTGGTGACCGGATCCGGCTTCCAAATCGCAAGGTCGGTGATCAAAAGCGTCGGGCCGGCCGTATCGATGCCGAGCCGCTTGCGGTGATCGCCGCCCTCGCCATGGCCGAAGGAGGTGAAGAAGTCGATCTTTTCGACCATGCCGCGTTTCGATTGCGCCATGGTGATGTAAACCTCTTTTGAAGAGGTGGCGATCTCCGGCGCGCCGCCGCCACCGGGAAGGCGCGTTTTCGGGTGCGCGTAGTCGCCGATAACGGTGGTGTTGATGTTGCCGAACCTGTCGAGCTGGGCCGCGCCGAGGAAGCCGATGGAGATGCGGCCGCCCTGCAGCCAGTAGCGGAACATCTCCGGCACCGCGACGGTGGTGACTGCTGTCTCGCACAGTTCGCCGTCACCGATCGACAGCGGCAGCACGTCGGGCGCGGTGCCGATGGTGCCGCTCTCATAGATCAGCGTGATGTCCGGCGCATGGGTGAGCCGCGCGACGTTGCAGGCAGCCGATGGCGCGCCGATGCCGACGAAGCAGACGTCGTCGCTCTTCAGCGCGCGGCTGGCGGCGATCGTCATCATTTCGTTGGGCGTGAAGCCCAAATTTCCGGCGTCGCTCATGCGGCTTTCCTCAGATGTTCGACGCGGCCGGCGAAGTCGTCGGCGCTGCCCTCGATGACGTTCTTCTGCATCCATGCCTGGAAGCGGTCGCGGTCGGCGGTGACCTCGTCCCATTCGAGATAGGCGGCGTTGTCGCGCGCATAGTAGCCGTGTGCGTAGGACGGATGCGAGCCGCCCGGCACGACCGAGATGGCCGATATCGTCCAGCTCGGCAGCACGGTGAGGTTGGGGTGGAGATCGTCGAAATTGTCGACCACTTCCTCGACCGTCACAACGGCGCGCCTGGCCGCGAGCACGGCTTCCTTCTGGATGCCGATAATGCCTTCGACCAGCACATTGCCTTTGCGGTCGGCCTTCTGCGCATGGATGAAGCTGACGTCGGGCCGGATCGATGGAACGGCGGCGAGCACTTCGCCGCTGAAGGGGCAGGTGAGCGCCCTTATGTTCGGGTTGACCGAAGCGAGGCCGGCGCCGCGATAGCCGCGGAACACTGCGCAGGGCAGGCCGGCAGCACCCGCCTCATACGCGTTGGCCATGCCGGCGTGGCTGTGCTCCTCGATCTCGATCGCGCGCGGAAAGCCATTCTCAATGGCGTCGCGGGCGCGCCGCAGCAGGCCGACGCCGGGATTGCCGACATAGGAGAAGATGATCTTTCTCGCCATGCCCATGCCGATCATCTGGTCGTAGATCAGGTCAGGCGTCATGCGGATCAAAGTGAGATCACGGAAGCCCTGGCGGATGGCTTCGTGCGCGGCTGCGGTCGGGATCAGATGGGTGAAACCCTCGAATGCGGCCGTATCGCCGTCGTGCAGGTTCTCTGCGACAGCCTCCTTCAGCGGCAGGAACTTCACCATGCTTGGGCTCCGGCGTTGGCAAGAAAGTTCGCATTGCGAACATATGTTTTATATGAGATACTTTCTAATCTTGCCCTGACGGGGAGTCAATGCCATGGGCCCAGCCGTGGAAGACGAAGCCAGTTCGCGCGATCATGTCGGCTCGCTGGAGCGCGGCCTTGCGGTGATGGAGATCCTCGCCCGCTACTCGGCCGGCATGACGCTGACCGAGATGGCGGAGGAGGCGGGCATGACCCGCGCCGGCGCCCGCCGCTTCCTGCTGACGCTGGTCGCCACCGGCTACGCGACGCAGTCGGGCCGACTGTTTTCACTGTCGCCGCGCCTGCTCACCGTCGCGCGGACCTGGCTCGGCGGCGCCTCGCTGTGGACCTTCGCGGCGCCGATCATGCGCGAGGTGGCCGCGCAATTCGACGAGGCCTGCAACGCGGCGGTGCTGTCGGGCGAGGACGTCGTCTACGT
>NZ_RZOF01000125.1:0-15432 GCF_003998955.1 Mesorhizobium sp. M4B.F.Ca.ET.017.02.2.1
CCCGACCGGCACCGCGCCGAAGGCGAAGCCCCAGGCGGCGACGGCGATCGCCGCCGTCACCGGCGATGCGCCAAGCGTCAGCAGCACCAGCGCCGACAGGGCAATCAGCAGCGGCGCCAGGGCGACCGCGGCCTTCAGGTTGCGCTCGGCCATGAAGCCGCCGGCGAAGTTGCCGAAGAAGCCGCCGATGCCATAGCCGAGCAGCACCAGCGAGATCGTCTCGATCGGCAGCACCGGAACCACTTCCAGATACGGGCGCACATAGGTGAAGCCGGCAAAGTGACCCGAGGCGACCAGCAGCACGACCAGCAGCGCCGCCCTGATCATCGGCCGCTTCAAGACCTCCAGCAAGGTGCGCACGCTGGCCACGCCGGCCGGCGGCAGCCGCGGGATGGTGGCAAGCTGCACCAAGAGCGCCAGTGCGCCGACGACGGCCGCGATCATGAAGGCGGTGCGCCAGCCCCAGACGTCGCCGACATAGGCGCCGACCGGCGCGGCGGTGACGGTGGCGACCGAAACGCCGGTGAGGATGATCGACATGGCGCGCGGCATCAGCCGCATCGGCACGAGCCTGAGCGCCATCGCCGCCGACATCGACCAGAAGCCGCCGAGCGCGACGCCGAGAACCACCCGGGCCAGAAGCAGCATGGTCAGCGAGGAAGCAAAGGCTGCGAGCAGATTGGAGACGATGAGCAGAACCGTCAGCATCCACATCACCAGCCGGCGGTCCAGCCGCTTGGTGACGATGGCCATGGTCGGCGCCGCGATCGCGCCGACCACCGCCGTCGCCGTCACCGCTTGCCCGGCAGCGCCCTCGCTGACGCCGAGGTCCTGCGCCAGCCGCGTCAGCAGGCTGGCCGGCAGGAATTCCGCCGTCACCAGGCCGAACACGCCCAGCGCCAGCGACACCACCGCGCCCCAGGCAGGCTCAGATCGTTCTTGAGAGTCGGGGCTGTCCAGAACAGCGGCGTCGATGACGCCCGTGGCGGGTTCGGTCATGGCAAGATCTCCGATCTGTTTGCGCGCCACTTAGGAAATGACCGGCTCGGCCTCCACCCGCTACATGCTTCGCGGGCGCGCTCCGTCAGTCCGATTTGTTTGCGGCGCAACATTTGGCTGCAATGCAACATAGGAAGTGACCAGATGGAGTTTCCATGCTAGAAACGCCGAAATGAATTACAATTCGTCCAAAACCGCACTGCCGGCTTCCGGCGATCCCTTGACCGACATGCTGCGCGGACTGCGCCTCGATGGCGTCGACTATGGCCGCTGCGTGCTGGGGGAACCCTGGGCGGTGTCCTTTCCCGCGCAGAAGGCGGCGCGCTTCCACTTCATCGGCCAGCAGGGATGCTGGCTGTTCTCGCCGGCGAAGGAATGGATCGAGCTGTCGGTCGGCGACGCGCTATTGATCCCGCGCGGCGACGAGCACGTTCTGGCCAGCGCGCCGGGCGTGCCTGCTGTGCCGATCGGCCGCTACAGCATCGAGCCGGTTTGCGAGAACATCTACGACGTCTCCAATGGCTGCGATGGCTGCAAGACCCTGCTGTTCTGCGGCAGGATGCATTTCAACCTCGACGGCTCGCATCCGCTGCTCGACATGATGCCGGACCTGATGCAGGCGCATAAGCTGATGGCGAACGCGCCGGGCATCCAGCACCTGCTCGATGCGATGGCCGGCGAGGTGACGATGGACCGGGTCGGTTCCGGCGGCATCCTGGCGCGCCTCGCCGATGTGCTGGCCGCCACCATCATCCGCTCGTGGGTGGAGAACGGCTGCGGCGACGCCACCGGCTGGATCGCCGCCGTCCGCAATCCCGATGTCGGCAAGGTGCTTGCCGCCATCCACCTGAACCCGGACCGCGACTGGACGGTCGAGTCGCTGGCGCGGATGATGGGAGCCTCGCGTTCCGCCTTCGCCCAGCGCTTCGCCACCGTGGTCGGCGAGACGCCGGCCAAATATGTGCTCAGCGTTCGCATGCACCAGGCGCGGCAATGGCTGGCCCGCGACGGCATGCGGGTTTCGGTGGCCGCGAGCAGGCTGGGCTATGATTCCGAGGCGTCCTTCAGCCGCGCCTTCAAGCGCGTCATGGGCGTGGCGCCGAGCCATCTGCGCAACACCGGCGACGGCGACGACAGCCCGGTCGCCTGAACGCGGGTCGGCTCCTGTCGCCTGGAGGAATTGCCAAGTGTTTTGGACGCAGCGTCATTCCCTGCCGGCGGGGGCGGCTTAAGCTGGCCGGCGGAGGAACCCGCCATGGCCAATCACCCAGCCTTGCTTGCGCTCGCCGCGCTCACCGTCTTTCCGGGGCGGGCATTCGCCCTCGAAGACAGCTACCTGCCGGCGAACAAGATCCCTTACGCTGTCGAAGCGCCGGACCAGCCGCAGCGCCTCGGCCCGCTATGGGGCGAGCGTGCAAAGGGCCCGGCGGGAACCTTGCTCAAAGTTCCCGGCAACTGGCGCGCGCCTGTCCACGCGCATACCGCGGACTATCGCGCCGTGGTCATTGAGGGGCTGTGGGCGCACTGGCAGATGGATGGCGGCGAGGCGAACAGGGTCGAGTTGCCGCCAGGGTCCTACTGGACCCAGAAGGCCAATGAGATGCATGACGATGCCTGCCTGTCGGACACGGAGTGCGTGATCCTGCTGATCAACGACACGCCCTACGAGACCTATCTGCCGAAGTAGCCAGACGATGCGCCTGCCAGCCCCGGTTGCTTGAAAATCGTCAGGCTAGCTGGCGTGCCGCAGGCTGACCCCGCTGCCCTTGTCGAACAGCACCACCTTGTCCGGGTTCCAGGCGAAGCGGACCGGCTGCTCGATCTCGACATCGGTTCTCGCCGGCACCGTGGCGCGCAGCATGGTGTCGCCGACCCTGAGCGTCAGGATCTTCTCGACGCCGTGGTTTTCGACATCGTGGACGTGGGCCTCCACCGGCGCGCCGCTCTCCAGATAGACATCCTCCGGACGAATGCCGAAGACGAGCGGACGACCGTCGGCCGCATTGCCGGCTCCTGAAAGCGGCAGTTCGAAATTCATCGGCGCCATCACCGCGCGATTGTCGACGAGCTTGCCGTCGATGAGGTTCATCGGCGGCGAGCCGACGAAGCTCGCCACATAGGTGTCGCGCGGGTTGTTGTAGATCTCCTGCGGCGTGCCGGTCTGGACGATGCGGCCATGATTGAGCACGCCGACCTTGTCGCCCATCGACATCGCCTCGATCTGGTCGTGGGTGACGAACAGGAAGGTGGCGCCGAGCTGCATCTGCAGGTTCTTCAGTTCCGTGCGCAGCGCCTCGCGCAGCTTTGCGTCGAGCGCCGACAGCGGCTCGTCCATCAGGAACACGCGCGGCTTGCGCACGATGGCCCGGCCGATCGAGACGCGCTGCATCTCGCCGCCGGACAGCCGGTCGGTCTTGCGGTCGAGCAGATGCTCGATCCGGAGCGTGCGGGCGGCGCGGGCGACGCGATCCTTGATCTCGGCGTCCGGCAGCCGGCGGATCTTCGGCTTCAACGGGAATTCGAGGTTCTCGCGCACCGTGTAGCGCGGGTAGAGCGAATATTGCTGCAGCACCAGCGCCACGTCGCGCTCGGCCGCGCCCCAGTCGGCGACATCGACGCCGTCGATGAAAACCTGGCCTTCGGTAGGCTTCTCGAGCCCGGCAATGAGCCGCAGCGTCGTCGTCTTGCCGGCGCCGGTCTCGCCGAGCAGCACGAAGAACTCGCCGTCGGCGATTTCGAGGTTGAGGCTCGTCAGCGCGGTGTGGCCACCGAACTTCTTGGTGATGTTCTTCAGTTCGATATGGGCCATTACAGCCTCACCCCCAATGACTTGCCGCTTGCCGTATCGAAGAAATGCGCCTGCTCGGGATCGATGCGGACATGCACCTTCTCGCCGGGGCCGGCGACGTAGCCGGCCTTGGTGCGGGCGCGCAGCATCTTGGAGCCGACCTTGAGGTCGACAATGTCGAAGGAGCCGAGCGGTTCGATGATATGCGCCTCCACCGGCAAGTAGCCCGGCGCGGCCTCGCGCCGGACGAGCACGCCTTCGGGCCGGATACCCAGCGTCAGGCCGCCATTGGCAGCGTGGCCATTGAGCTTCGACAAGAGCGCGCTCGGGAACTCGAACCCCGCGGGCGCATCGCCGACCGTGACGGTGGCGAGGCTGGCCGCTTCGGCAACGCTGGCCTCGGTGATGTTCATCACCGGACTGCCAACGAATTGGGCGACGAACAAATTGGCCGGGTGCGAATAAACTTCGTCCGGCGTGCCGACCTGCTGGATGAAGCCCTCATGCATGATGACGATACGGTCGGCGAGGCTCATCGCCTCGATCTGGTCGTGGGTGACATAGATCGTGGTCGAACCCTGCTTGATGTGCAGCCGTTTGATCTCGGCCCGCATCTCCTCGCGCAGCTTGGCGTCGAGCGCGCCGATCGGCTCGTCCATCAGCATCGCCTTTGGACGCCGCACCAGCGCGCGGCCGATCGCCACGCGCTGCATGTCGCCGCCGGACAGCGCCGACGGCTTCTTGCCGAGCAGTTCGGTGATGCGCAGGACCCGGGCGACCTCGCGAACCGATTTGTCGACCTCGCCGCTGTCCATGCGCGTCGCGCGCAACGGAAAGGCGATGTTCTCGAACACCGTCATATGCGGGTAGAGCGAAAACGACTGGAACACCATGGCGATGTCGCGGTCCGCCGCCTTCAGGTGCTGCACCGCCTTGCCGTCGATCAGGATGTCGCCCTGGTCGATCGTCTCGAGCCCCGCTATCGCACGCAGCGTCGTCGTCTTGCCGCAGCCCGACTGGCCGAGCAGCACGATGAACTCGTTGTCGGCGATGGCGAGGTTCAGATTGTGGATGACCTGGACGGCACCGAAGAATTTCTCGATGCCGCGAAGTTCGATCTGCGTCACTGCCGGGCCCCCTCGTGCATTGCGGCGCCGGTTTCCTCCGGGCGCTCCGGCGCTATCTTCGACGTGATGTTGAAGCCGATCAGCCCGATCAGGATGATCGTCACGCCATAGGAATGCAGGCTGAGGCTCCATGGCTGGCAGAGCGCGATGATGCCCAGCACCATGAGGATCTGCGAGGCCGGCAAAAGGTACTTCTCGTTGACCGCGCGAAAGCTCATTTGCGGATCGCTCCGAAAGTCACGCCGCGAAGCAGGTGGTTGCGCAGCAGGAAGGTGAAGATCGCGACCGGCAGCAGGAACAGGAACGTGCCCGCCGCGATCGTCGTCCAGTCCGGCAGGCCGGAGCCGATCTGGCTGGGAATGAACGGCGGCGCGGTCTGGGCGCGCCGGTTGGTCATGATCAGCGCGAAGGCGTACTCGTTCCAGGCGGTGATGAAGCAGAACACCGCGGTGGCGGCAATGCCGGTCGCCGCTTCCGGCAGCACGATCTTGAAGAAAGCCTGCATGCGCGTGTAGCCGTCGACCAGCGCAGCCTCCTCGTACTCCTTCGGGATCTCGTCCATGAAGCCCTTCATCAGCCAGACCGAGAAGGACAGGTTGAAGGCGACGTAGAGGATGATCAGGCCGATATGCGAGTCGTTGAGGCCGACCATCCGGTACATCAGGAACATCGGGATCGCCACGACCACCGGCGGCAGCATGCGCGTCGACAGGATGAAGAAGAGAAGGTCAGCCTCGCCCGCGACCTTGAAGCGCGAGAAGCCGTAGGCGGTGAAGGTTCCCATGCCGACGGCGAGCACCGTGCTGATGACCGCCACGATCAGGCTGTTCATGAAGCGGTTGGGATACTGCGAAAGCTGCACGTCCTTGCCGACCTTCAGCACCCGCTCGCCGCCGTCATAGATGCGCTTCTCCCACCAGGGCGCGGCTTCGTAGACTTGCGGGTCGACCGGCTTCTGCATCTGCACGCGCTTGGTGAACAGACGGATGAAGGGCGTGACTTCCGGCTGGAAAAGGACGGTGGGCGGCACGCTGACCGCCAGTTCCTTCGGCTTGAACGCCGTGGAGGCGATCCAGTAGATCGGCGCGAGGAAGATCAGCGTCGCGACCAGCACCGCGACGATTGCCGCGCGGTTGAGGGCGACCTCGGAAGAAGTGCGGACGGCGGCCATCTCAGCGCTCCTTCACCTTGTTGAGGTACTTCACGTAGAGGTTGGTGATAGCCAGCACCATGATCAGCACGATGTAGGCCAGCGCGCAGGACTTGCCGGTATCCCACTGCTGGAACGCCTGCTTGTAGAGCCGGATCGCAATCAGTTCGGCGGTCGGCTGGGTCGTCATCGTGTAGGCGATGTCGAAGGTCTTGAAGGCTTCCATGGTGCGGAAGATCAGCGCGATCAAAAGGATTGGCGAGACCAGCGGCAAGGTGATGCGGGTGAAGGTGTACCACCAGCCGGCGCGGTCGATCGCCGCGGCCTCGTAGAGATGCTGCGGCACGGCCGACAGGCCGGCCAGCGAAAGCAGCATGACGAAGGGCGACCACATCCAGATATCGGTGATCGCGACGGCGTAGAGCGCGCTGTCCGGGTTGGACAGCCAGGCGAAATCGCCGAGGCCGAAGACGTAGTTGATCGGGCCCCAGGACGGGCTGTAGAGCAGTTGCCAGAACAGGCCGACGACCGCGGCCGACATCATCATCGGCAACAGCAGCAGCGTGGTGATCAGGCCTTTCATCGGAAAGCTGCGGTTGAGCAGCAGCGCCAGGCCGAAGCCAACGATCATTTGGCCGGCCACCGAAACGATGACGTATTTCGCCGTGATGATGAAATTCGACCAGATGTGATCGTCGCTGAGCAGCTCACGGTAATTCTGCAGGCCGACGAACTGCCAGGGCTCGCTCCGGTTGGCCGCGAAGTTGGTGAAGGAATAGCCCAGCGAATAGATCAGCGGGAAGATGTTGAAGACGATCAGGAACACCAGCGTCGGGATGATGAACAGATTGCGGATGGTCAGATCCGACCAGCCGCGCGCGGCGGCCCTTGAGGCAGGATCGAGATGTGTGAGGGCTACCGAAGCCAACGAGCGTCTCCCTGAAACAGGAATGCCGGAGGGGAAAACCCTCCTCCGGCATTCTGAATGTGATGCTTACTTGTAGCGATTGTACTTGGTGAACGTCGCCTTCCATTCGGCGGCGGTCTTGTCGAGCGCTTCCTGGGCGGTGCCTTTGCCGCCGACCACGAACGGATAGATGTTCTGGTTCAGCTGATCGAGCACCTCGGCGTATTCCGGTGTCGCCCAGAAATCCTTGACCATGAACATCGTGTCATAGAACGCCTTGTTGTACGGCGTGGCGTTCTGGAACGCTTCCGATTTCAGCACGGCCTGGCTGCAGGTGTAGCCACCGAGGTCGGCCCACTTCTTCTGGGTCTCGTCCTTGATGAACCACTCCAGGAACTTCGTCGCCTCTTCCTGGTTCTTCGAGTACGAGACGATTGAAATTCCCTGGCCACCGAGAGCGGCGAAGCGCTTGCCGTCCGGGCCGGCCGGATTGGCGAAGAAGCCGGTCGCGTCGGCGAATGGGTTGGTGGCCTTGTTTACCAGCGGCGGGAAGAAGGCGAAGAAGTTCATGCTCATCGCGGCGAGGCCGCCGGTGATCGCCTGGTTGTCTTCCACGAAGAAGGTCTTGCCCCAACCCGGAGGCGTGAACTTGTAGAGTTCCTTGTACATGTCGAGGCCGGCGGCGGCCTCCTTCGAATTGGTGATGCCGTCGACCTTGTAGGTTGCGTAGTCGCCGAGGTCGCCGCCATAGCTGAAGATTGCGCTTTCGACGCCCATCGCCATCGCGTCATAGGAATTGTCGGTGTAGATGGCGACGCCGTACCGCTTCTGGTCCGGACGGTGGAAGAACTCGGCGATGTCGCGCAGCTGCGCATACGTCTTCGGCACGTCGAGGTCGTAATTGTACTTCGCCTTGAAGGCTTCCTTCTCCTTCGGATCCTCGAACCAGTCCTTGCGATAGGACCAGCCGATCGCATCGCCTTCGAGCGGGATCGCCCAGTATTTGCCGGAACCGCCGGGGTATTCGGCATAGTACTTGACTGTGGCTGGCGCCATCACGTCGCCAAGCTTGTGCTTGTTGAAGAAGTCGGTGAGGTCGACATAGTGGCCTTGCGTCGAACCGGCGCCGAGCCATTGCGAGTCGCCGACCACCATGTCGTAGGCGTCGCCGTGCGCGTTGAACTCGGTGAAAGCCTTGGTCTGGAAATCCGGCCATGGCGTCGTCTGCACCGTGACCTTCACGCCGGTCTCGGCTGTGTAGTCGTTGACGAGTTCCTGCAGATAGTTGGCCGGATCCCATTCCGCCCAGAAGATGGTGAGTTCCTTTTCCTGCGCGTAGACGGACGTTCCGCAGGCAAGCGTCAGGCCGATACCAGCAAGCACGCTGGTCACTAACTTGCGCATAATGTTTCCTCCCTTGTGCGCATTCTACCGTGTCATGCGAGCCGGCGACGAGGCCGGCCCTGGTAGTTCCTCCCGTGATGGCACTTTCCGGTTTGGGCCTCCTCGCCCGGCCGAAAATGGATCGCCACCTTCACTTTCGATCCGCTTCGACTATTCTGATCTGGTATTACCAATTTCGGACGGACGTCAAGCTCTTTCTTGAGCGATCAAGAATCGCCGGACAAGCCATTTGCAGCGGTATCTGCCTGTTTTCCCTTAATTTTCCTACTCCTTGATACGTATGCACCTTGTTCCGGTCACCTCATCGGGCCTATTATGCACAACTGGTCACGCCATCTGGTCCAACCAGATTTGCTTTATTTGGCCATTACCGCCGACGCGCCGCCACCTTCCGATTCCGCCAGGGCAGCCCGCACCAGCGCGCCCGCCGCCCATTGCGCGACCGCCATCATCCGGCGGCTGTCCAGCCCCCATATGTCCTTCAGCACGATCAGCACCTCGACGCCGAACATCAGCGACAGCGCCTGCGCCAGACGCTTGAATTCGCGCGGCGGCAACTGACCCTTGAGCGGCGCGATCGCGTCCTTCAGCAGGTCGACGCGATGGCCGCGCGTGAAGGCGGGCTCGCTGCCCAGCGTGCCGGCCTGCCGCCTGGCCCATTGATCGAGCGACAGTTTCAGCGCCGCCTTGAACGTCGCCTCGAAGGCTTCGATGCGCGGCATGGCGTCGGCGAAGAGTTCGGCGACCCGACGCTCCGCATCGTCGGAAGTGGATTTCCAGGTGAGGATCGGGCCAAGCCCCTCGTCGACCACTGCCTGCACCAGTGCCGCCTGGCTTGGGAAATAGCGATAGGCGGTCGCTCGCGACACTTCGGCCGCCTCCGCCACCTCGCTGACGGAAGGCGTTGCGCCGGCCTGCATCAGCCTGGTTGCCGTCTCCAGCATAAGCCGCCTGGTGCGGGCGCGCGCGCCGCGCTCGGCCGCGCGACCTGCCCCCTGTCCGGTGTCGTCGTTCGGCGCGGCTTGTTGACGTGAGACATCCATGTCAATACGATACGCGCGTCTCAAAAAATTGCAATGGTCTTGACGGCCGGCAAGGAGCGGCGGGCGACAACGCCAGGGAGCGGGGAAACGCGATGAAGCGCATCTATGTGGTCGGCACCGCCGACACCAAGGGCGAGGAACTCGCCTTCCTGGCGGACGCGATCGCCGCCACGGGCGCCGCCGTGACCCGCGTCGACGTCGGAACGCGCGCCGCCACCGTCCCGGTCGATGTCACGGCCGGAGACATCGCCGCCCACCATTCGGATGGCCGCAACGCCGTGCTCGGCCTCGACGACCGCGGCAGGTCGGTCGCCGCGATGGCCGCCGCCTTCACCCGCTTCGTCCAGTCGCGCAGCGACATATCGGCAATGATCGGCATTGGCGGCGGCGGCGGCACCTCGATCGTCACCTCTGGCATGCGCGCGCTGCCGCTCGGCCTGCCCAAGATCATGGTCTCGACGCTTGCCTCCGGCGACACCGCGCCTTACGTCGACGTCTCGGACATCGTCATGATGCCGTCGGTGACCGACATGGCCGGTCTCAACCGGCTGTCGCGCGTCGTGCTGCACAATGCCGCCCAGGCGATCTCGGGCATGGCAGCAAAACCCGCACCCGCCTCCGACGGCAAGCCGTCGCTGGGGCTCACCATGTTCGGCGTGACCACGCCGTGTGTGACCGCGATCGCCGACCAGCTGCGCGCCAGCTATGACTGTATGGTCTTCCACGCCACCGGCACCGGCGGCCGCACCATGGAGAAGCTCGCCGATTCGAGGCTGCTCGCCGGTCTCCTCGACATCACCACGACGGAGGTTTGCGATCTACTGTTCGGCGGCGTGCTGCCGGCGACGGAGGATCGCTTCGGCGCCGTCGCTCGCACGAAGCTGCCCTATGTCGGCTCGGTCGGCGCGCTCGACATGGTCAACTTCTGGGCGCCGCCGACCATTCCGGAGCACTATCGCGGGCGCCTGTTCTATGAGCACAATTCCAACGTGACGCTGATGCGCACGACGCCGGCCGAATGCCGCGCGATCGGCGCATGGATCGGCGAAAGGCTGAGCCGCTGCGAGGGTCCGCTCCACTTCCTGATTCCGGAAAAGGGCGTCTCGGCGCTCGACATCGAAGGCGGCGCCTTCTTCGACCCGGAAGCCGACGCGGCGCTGTTCGAGGCCGTCGAGCGTTCGATCCGCCCCAACGCGACGCGGCGGGTGACGCGCCTGCCGTTGCACATCAACGACCCCGAATTCGCCAGGGCCGCGACCGCGGCCTTCCTCGATATCGCCAAGAAGTGAGACCCGGACGCATGGCCGCCATTCCGCGCAAGAAAATTTTGGAGAAATTCCGCAAGATGATCGCCGACGGCGTGCCGATCGTCGGCGGCGGCGCCGGCACCGGCCTGTCGGCCAAGGCCGAGGAAGCCGGCGGCATCGACCTCATCATCATCTACAATTCCGGCCGCTATCGCATGGCCGGGCGCGGCTCGGCCGCCGGCCTGCTCGCGTATGGCAATGCCAACGAGATCGTCAAGGAGATGGCCTACGAGGTGCTGCCGGTGGTGAGGAAGACGCCGGTGCTGGCCGGCGTCAACGGCACCGATCCGTTCGTCATCATGCCGCTGTTCCTGGCCGAACTGAAGACGATGGGCTTTTCCGGCGTGCAGAACTTCCCCACCATCGGCCTGTTCGACGGCACCATGCGGCAGAGCTTCGAGGAAACCGGCATGGGTTTTGGGCTGGAGGTCGACATGATCGCCGAAGCGCACAAGCTCGACCTCCTGACCACGCCCTACGTCTTCAACCCGGACGAGGCGCGCGCCATGACCAAAGCCGGCGCCGACATCGTCGTCGCTCATATGGGCGTGACGACGGGCGGCTCGATCGGCGCCACTTCGGCGAAGTCGCTCGACGACTGTGTGAAGGAGATCGATGCCATCGCGGCGGCCGCGCGCTCGGTGCGCAAGGACGTGATCCTGCTTTGCCATGGCGGGCCGATCTCGATGCCGGACGATGCCCGCTATATCCTCGAGCGCTGCGAAGGGCTGCATGGCTTCTATGGCGCGAGTTCGATGGAACGGCTGCCGGCGGAGGCCGCAATCGCCAAACAGACGGCTGACTTCAAGGCTGTCGCGGTCGGCGGCGGCAAGGCGACCATCAAGAAAAAGAAGGGATGAGACGATGACCGACAAGAGCAAGGTGTTCGTGTATCCGAAGGACGTCAGCGCCTTCGGCTTCGACTGGGGCAGGCTGGCCCTGACGGTCGCGCCCGAAGTGAACGGCGCCGAGCGTTTTTCCGGCGGCGTCGTCGACCTGCCCTCCGGCAAGGGCCACACCCGCCACAACCATCCCGGCGCCGAAGAAATCATCTTCGTCATCTCCGGCCATGGCGAGCAGATGGTCGAAGACGAAGAAGGCAATCCGGTGGTCGCGAAGGTCGGCCCCGGCTGCACCATCTACGTGCCTGAAAGCCGCTTCCACTCGACGCTCAACACCGGCGACCAGCCGATGCAGCTCTTCGTCGTCTATTCGCCGGCCGGGCCGGAACTGGCGCTGCGGGATTTGCCGGATTTCAGGCTGATGCCGGCAGGGGAGTGAACCTTCGAAGCTGGCGCCGCCCCTCATTGTCCTGCCGGACATTTCTCCCCGTAGAACGGGGAGAAAGACGCCTTCGTCAACGATTTCGCAAATCGCCGAAGCTGCCTTCTTCTCCCCGTTCTACGGGGAGAAGGTGCCGGCAGGCGGATGAGGGGCGGCGCCGACTTTCGGCCTTATGAAATCCCGCCCCTGTTCCACCCTCTGGCCCGGTCGCCGAACATCACATAGCCGGTGTCCGTCACCGCGACCGTATCCTCCAGCTTGATGAAGCCGCGCGCAGGGTGGAGCATCGTCGTCTCGACCGACAGCACCATGTTCTGTTCCAGCGGCTTCCCGGCGTAGGTGCCTTCATAGGTGACCGGGTGGTTGGTCATAAGGAATGGCGCCTCATGCGTGATCAGCCCCATGCCGTGGGCGAAGAAATCCGTGTAAGGCGCTACCTTAGAGGCTTTCAGCACGCCCTCGGCATGGGCGATCATATCGCCGCCGAGCGTGCCCGCCCTGACCTTCGAAAACGCCGCCTGCTGGACGGCTTCGACCTCGGCCAGCAGATCCTCCAGCTCGGCGTCCGGCTCGCCGAGGATGCCCATGCGGCAGAGATCGCCGATATAGCCGTGATAGTTGCCGCCGGAATCGATCGACAGCACCTCGCCCTGCTTCCACGCCTGCGGCGAGGCCGCGCGGTTGTGGCTTGAGCCCAGCGTCAGCAGGCAATATTCGAAATGCGCGCCGCGATTGGTCTCCTCGCGCCGCAGCTGCTCGATGATCTCGGTCTTGGTCGTGCCTTCGCGCGCCCACTGGATGGTCGCCAGCATGGAATCGGTGATCAGCTCCGAGGCGACGCGCAGCTTTTCGAGCTCGGCGTCGGTCTTGATGGCGCGCATGCGCTCCAGCATGCCGGTCGCGTCGATGAGCTTCGCATCCGGTAGCGCCTTGCGGATCAGCGTGTAGGCATCCGACGGCAGGAAGGCCGGCTCGATGCCGATGCGGGCACCGCCCTTGCCGATCTTCTGCACATGCTCGACGGCAAGATTGGCGGCGTCCAGCGTGCCCCAGCAGGCAGCGTGCAGGGTCGGTGTCCAGAACGGGTTGTTCTGGTGCTCGGCGCCCTCCATGCGGTTGCCGATATAGGCGGCACGGTCCGGTCCGCCCTTCTCGTAGACGACGATCGGCAGATAGCGGCTGTGGCCGATCGCATCCATGGCGGCGAAGAAGATGAACTTGTAGCCGCCGAGCAGATATTGCGTGTTGTGCTTGGAAGTGGCGAGCAGCACGTCGATGCCCGCTTCCTCCATCAGCCCGTCCAACCTTTCCTGGTCGAATGGAATGGCGACCGCATTCTTGCCCGGGGCGATGTTCATTTTTCTCTCCCTGAATGTGCCCTCCGATCGGACCGGCTCGCCGGCTGGTCTTGTGGCTGATCGTCTGGCTGTCGGCCAAATCTGCACCAGCTCCCCCACTCTGGTCCAGCCAGAAATAGGCGCCCTTGGCCTGCAGAGACTTCTCAAAGCCGAGTCTCGCACGCCAATCGCCATATCTGGTCCTACCAGTCTGGTTGATTGGGTCGCTTCCTGGCTACTGGTCCAGCGGACGAAAATTTCAAAGCCACGCCACCATGCGCCAATTCCGTCTCTGGCGAAACCCTCGGCAAGGGCCATAATCGCCGCCGCAAGGACGTTCGCGGAGCCGCTGGCGTCGAGGGGAATTGGCGCCCGCCGGGTGGCGCGGAGGACGGAGGTCGATCATGTCAGCTTTCACCATTTCCAGGCGCACCGTGCTTGCCGGCTCGGCGGCGCTGCTCGCCTCCACCGCCATGCCGGTGATCGGTCGCGCGCAGACGCCGAAGAGGGGTGGCCGTCTGGTCGTTGCCGCCGATTCCGAGCCGCGCAACCTCAACCCGGCGATCGTCGCCTCCAACGGCGTATTCTTCATCTCCAGCAAGGTCGTGGAGACGCTGGCCGAGGCTTCCTTCGACGGCAAGGACGGGCTCCAGCCACGCCTGGCGCTGTCCTGGGAAGGTGCTGCCGACGGCCTCTCGGTGACGTTCAAGCTGCGCGACGGCGTCAAGTGGCATGACGGCAAGCCGTTCACCTCCGCCGACGTCGCCTTCTCGGCGCTGCAGCTGTGGAAGCCGCTGCAGAATCTCGGCCGCACCGTGTTCAAGGATCTCAGCGCGGTCGACACGCCGGACGAGCTGACCGCCGTGTTCAAATTCGCCAAACCGACGCCGTTCCAGCTGATCCGCAATGCGCTGCCGGCACTGTCAAGCGTCGTGCCGAAGCATGTCTATGAGAACGGCAAGATCGAGGAGAACCCGGCCAACAACGCGCCCGTCGGCACCGGCCCGTACAAATTCGCCGAATACAAGGCCGGCCAATACTACCGGCTGGCGAAGAACGCCGACTACTGGGGCAAGGACGAGCCCTATCTCGACGAGATCGTCTACCAGGTGCTCCCCGATCGCACCTCGGCGGCCGCGGCACTCGAGGCGGAAGAGATCCAGCTTGCCGCCTTCTCCGCCGTGCCGCTCGCCGATCTCGACCGCATCTCCAAGGTGCCGGGCCTGAAGGTGATCACCAAGGGCTATGAGGGGCTGACCTACCAGCTCGTCGTCGAGATCAATCATCGGCGCAAGGAACTCTCCGACCTCAAGGTGCGCCAGGCGATCGCCCATGCCATCGACAAGGACTTCGTCGTCAAGACGATCTTCCTCGGCTATGCCGCCACCGCGACCGGCCCGGTGCCGAAGAACGACCCGCAGTTCTACACCCCCGACGTGCCGACCTATGCCTTCGATGTCGCCAAGGCCAATGCTCTTCTCGACGAGGCCGGCTACAAGAAAGGCCCCGACGGCAATCGCTTCTCGCTGAAGCTCCTGCCGGCGCCCTATTTCAACGAGACCAAGCAGTTCGGCGACTATTTGCGCCAGGCGCTCGCCGCCGTCGGCATCGACGCCGAGCTGCTCAACAACGACTCTCCCGCGCACATCAAGGCCGTCTACACCGACCATGCCTTCGACCTCGCCGTCGGTCCGCCGGTGTTCCGCGGCGACCCGGCGATCTCGACCACCATCCTGGTGCAGAGCGGCATCCCGGACGGCGTGCCCTTCTCCAACCAGGGCGGCTACAAGAACGCGGAGCTCGACGCGCTCATCGCCAAGGCATCGGAGACGCTCGACACCACCGCCCGCACCGAGCTCTACAAGGAATTTCAGAAAAAGGTCGCGGCCGACCTGCCGCTGATCAACGTCGCCGAATGGAGCTTCATCAGCGTCGCGCGTGATACGGTCGGCAACATCGCCAACAACCCGCGCTGGGCGGTGTCGAACTGGGCGGACACCTATTTGGCGGGCTGATCCCATACTTGCGCATCGACAGCTCGGGTGCTCAGCTTCGAGAATGAGAGCTCCTTCGCGCCCCCCTCTGT
>NZ_RZOF01000126.1:0-15239 GCF_003998955.1 Mesorhizobium sp. M4B.F.Ca.ET.017.02.2.1
ACATCGGCAAGCATGCTCAGCCGCGCCGCGCGAGCGTGACGGCCCATATCTGCGATCGCCGGCTGCGCCTTACGATCGAGGACGATGGCCGCGGGTTCGATGCCGACGCCACGCTCGGCTCCCGCGCCCTGGGGCTTGCGGGAATGAGAGAGCGCCTCGCGCTGATCGGAGGCGAACTGTCGATTGAAACGGCCAGGGATAGGGGGACCACCCTCTATGCCGATGTGCCCCTCTTTGCCGATATGCCTTGACGGACTGAGGCCCCCGCCTGGGCCGCGAGCCGGCACGATCGTCGACGGCAATGTGATCCGCTCCAGGCATTTGTTCTCACACGGTCCTGAACTAAACCACGACAGCGCTCCAGCTTCGCGACGGGCTACGTGAAGCGCGCCACATCCGAGACCACTGGCTGCGGCTTACAATCAGCGCGAGGGTTCGACGAGATGTCCGACCCACTGCTCCCGCTCAGGGTTTGCAGGCATAGACCCGCTCCTCCCGTCGTTCGGGACGAGCTGTCATGAACCATCAAGGGCAAGGGGATCTCTCCACGTGATGGACCTTTGACAGGCTGATGGAGGTTAAGGGTGTCGCGCAGAAGGATATTCGTGGTTGATGACCACCCGATCGTCCTGTCCGGCATCGGCGCGATGATCGATGGCCAGGTGGACATGACGATCGTCGGACTTGCGGCGAATGCGGACGAGGCCCTCGAAACCATCGGCAAGGCCCTGCCTGACGTCGCGGTGATCGATATCTCGCTTCCTGGCGTCAATGGGGTCATGCTCATCGAGCGGCTTCTCGAAAGGTACCCCAGCCTCAAGTGCATCGCGCTGACGGCTCATGAGGATCCCGGCTGCCTGCGTCAGGTGCTGGCCGCGGGCGGCAGGGGGTTTGTGGTCAAGCGGTCGACGACCACAGATCTGCTGCAAGCCATCCGCTGCGTGCTGGCCGGCGACAACTACGTCGCGCGCATCCTCAGCCCACGCAGCAGCGTGCAAGGCGATGCCGGCAATTTGAGCGAACGGGAGCGATCGGTCATCCAGCTGGTGGCCTTCGGCTACAGCAACAAGGAGATCTCCTCGCGGCTCAATCTCAGCATAAAGACCATCGAGACCTACCGGACCAGGGCAACCGACAAGCTCGAACTCCACTCCCGGGCGGCCATCGTGCGCTTCGCGCAATCGGTCGGATGGCTGGCCGAGCTGCAATAGCGGACAGCGTCGGCCCAGGGGCGAGTTGCGGGGCCGGTCAGAGATTGTAGAAGCGGCTGATGATCGCCCAGGCCTCGTCGGCGGTGTCGACGAAATCGATGATGTCCTGGTCGCCGGGCGTGATGGTGCCTTGCTCGGCGAGGAAATCGAGATCGATCGCGCGCTGCCAGAAGGCCTTGCCGAACAGGATCACCGGCACGCGCTCCATGCGGCCGGTCTGGATCAACGTCAGCGTCTCGAAGAATTCGTCCATCGTGCCGAACCCGCCCGGGAACACCGCGACGGCCTTGGCGCGCATGACGAAATGCATCTTGCGAATGGCGAAATAGTGGAAGTTGAAGCAGAGCTCGGGCGTCACATAGGCGTTCGGCGCCTGCTCGTGCGGCAGCACGATGTTGAGGCCGATGGACGGCGCGCCGACATCGTCGGCGCCGCGGTTTCCCGCCTCCATGACGCCAGGCCCGCCGCCGGTGACGACGACGAATTCGCGATAGTAGGACCCCGCCGAATGCTGCGAGCAGAGACGGGCGAATTTGCGCGCCTCCTCGTAATAACGGCTGTTCAGCTCGAGGTTCTTCTTCTGCGTCTCGTTCTTCGCCGCCCAGGCGTCGCCGCCGGGCTCCGGAATGCGAGCGCCGCCGAACAGGATGACGGTCGACTGGATGCCACGCTCGGCGAGGATCATCTCCGGCTTCAGCAGCTCGAGCTGCAGCCTGACGGCGCGCAATTCGCGACGCGTCATGAAGTCGGGATCGTTCCAGGCCAGCCTGTAGGTGTCGGCGCGTGTCTGCGGCGTATCCGGCACGCTCTTTGCCCGCTCCAGATCCTCATCCGAATGCGGCAGCGGCGTCCATCCCGCCTTTTCCATGGGAGTCATCAAATCCACCCGTCCATTTTCTCCACTTGCGCCGTCCCGTGACGCAGTCGCGATTGACCCCTATCAGACCTTCACATAGGGTCCGCGCGACTTTGAAACAGGTTAAGGCGCTGCCCCTTAACAGCTTGGTAACGGAGCAAATTGATGTCGAAGCCCGATCTGGCGAGCCTCGAAAAGACCATCGAGAAGGCTTTTGACGAGCGCGATACGATTTCGACCGCGACGCGGGGCGAAACGCGCGACGCCATCGAGGCCGCGCTCGACCTGCTCGACCGCGGCGCCGCCCGTGTCGCCGAGCGCCAGGCCGACGGCAAGTGGCACGTCAACCAGTGGCTGAAGAAAGCAGTGCTGCTCTCGTTCCGGCTGAACCCGATGGAGATCATCAAGGGCGGTCCCGGCCAGGCGGCCTGGTGGGACAAGGTGCCGTCGAAGTTCGAGGGCTGGGGCGCGGTGGATTTCGAGAAGGCCGGTTTCCGCGCCGTGCCGTCGTCGATCGTACGCCGCTCGGCCTACATCGCGCCGGGTGCCGTGCTGATGCCGTCCTTCGTCAATGTCGGCGCCTATGTCGATTCGGGCACCATGGTCGACACCTGGGTCGGGGTCGGCTCCTGCGCCCAGATCGGCAAGAACGTGCATCTTTCGGGCGGCGTCGGCATCGGCGGCGTGCTGGAACCGATGCAGGCCGGCCCGACCATCATCGAGGACAATTGCTTCATCGGCGCGCGCTCGGAAGTGGTCGAGGGCTGCATCGTGCGCGAGGGCTCGGTGCTGGGCATGGGCGTGTTCATCGGCCAGTCGACAAAGATCGTCGATCGCGCCACCGGCGAGGTCTTCTATGGCGAAGTGCCGGCCAATTCGGTGGTCGTCGCCGGCTCGATGCCAGGCAAGCCGCTGCCCAATGGCGAACCCGGCCCCAGCCTCTACTGCGCCGTCATCGTCAAGCGGGTCGACGCCAAGACCCGCTCCAAGACGTCGATCAACGAGCTGCTTCGCGATTGATCTTTTCCGCGAACAGACGCACCTTCCGCCGGCGCGACATTCCGTCGCGCGGGTTCAACACGGAGGGGCGTCATGGACTGGAAGTATCTTCTGACCAGCTTCGAGGGCCGCATCAACCGCGCCAAGTTCTGGGCCGGCATCGGCATATTCATTGCCATCGGCATCGTTGCCTTCATCCTCGATTCGATTCTCGGCACTCGTTTCACCACGGCCAGCGGCGGCCAGGTTGGCATCATCGGCATCATCGTCACGCTGGCATCGATCTATTTCGCGTTTGCTCTTTACGCCAAACGCTGGCACGACCGTAACAAGTCGGGCTGGTGGACGCTGATCGGCCTCATACCCATCATCGGCGGCATCTGGTTGCTTGTGGAACTCGGCATCCTTGAGGGCACCAGGGGCGCCAATCAGTATGGACCGGATCCGCTTGCCTGAAAAATCCGACCTTACCTGGCTTTTCTTCAAAACCTCGGGCCGCGTCAGCCGCGCGGCCTATTTTCTCGGCGGATTGCTGGTCGCCATCGTCCAGGCGTTTCCGCTCTATCGCTTCACGCTGGTGCCGGAGGGTTCGCCCGAGAGCAACATGTGGTCGTTCATCTTCCTGATCGCCTTCGTCGGCTCGCTCTGGTCGAACATCGTTCTGGCGGTGAAGCGGCTGCACGATCTCGACAAGCCGGGCATCGCGGCGCTGGTGCTGTTCGTGCCGGTCGTCTCGATCGTCGCCTTCCTCGTGCTGTGCCTGTTTCCGGGGCAGCCCGGGCCCAACCGCTATGGCAGGCGCACCAACGCGCCGGCCGATTCCTGAGCGACCATCTTTCGCCATGCGCTACCGCACGCTCGATCCGAAACTGATCATCGAGACCGCCGAACGGCTGGAGGAGCGCGTCGCCGAGCGTTTTCCCGACGCCGGCCTTCGCGGCGTCGCCGCCGAACTGGTGTCGCTGTCGCGCGACCTGGCAAAGGGCGCCAAGGCGCTGGAGGCGCCGCTCTGGTGGCTGCGCGGCCTGATCGCCGCCGCCGTCGTCGCCGGCGCGCTGGTGTTCGTCTTCGTCGGCACCATCCTGCCGCTCGACCGGCTTTCGCGGACCAGCGACGCCGTCCAGTCGGTGCAAGGCATCGAAGCCTCGCTCAACATGTTCATCCTCGCCATCGTCGGCTTCCTGGCCCTCATCCGCACCGAGGAGCGCATCAAGCGCAAGCAGGTGTTCCGCCAGCTGCACGGCCTGCGCTCGCTGATCCACGTCATCGACATGCACCAGCTGACCAAGGACCCGGCGACGCTGTCGGCCAATTTCAAGCCGACCTCGCATTCGCCGGCCCGCATCACCAATGCCGCCGACCTCGCCCGCTACCTCGACTATTGCTCGGAGATGCTGTCGATCACCGGCAAGATCGCGGCGCTGTTCGCGCAGTCGGTCAATGACGACGTGGTCATCGACGGCGTCAACGACGTCGAGAACCTGGCCTCCAACCTGTCGCGCAAGATCTGGCAGAAGATCACCCTGATCGACGATCAGGTCTGACCGCTTCCGGCGCCAGCCCCGGCGGACCGCGCCGTGCCGCCTCGGCCTCGCGTACCAGGGCGGCGACGCGTTCCGTCATCGGCGCCGGCACGCCGGAGCGTTCGGCGCGCGCGAGCACCGCGCCCTGCAATTCGCCGATCTCCGTCGGCCGGCCGCGCCGCAGGTCGTCCCACATGGACGAACGCGCCTCGGGGTCGATGGCCAGCATGCGGCGCGCCAGCCGCCGGAACAGCCAGTCGGGCAGGCCGAGCACCTTGGGCAGCAGCGCCGGACGCAGGCCGGCAATGCGCGCCGGCCGGATGCCCGATGCCCGCATCGCCGCCAGCGCCTCGTCAATCTGGGCTGCCAGGATCAGCCGCCAGCGGCGGTCGGCCAGTTCGGTTGCCAACGGCTGATCGGACAGCGCCACCAGCGCGTTGTTGAGGTTCATCAAAAGTTTGCCCCACAGCACCGCCTTCATGTCGGCATGGGTTTCGACGCCAAGCCCTTCGACATCGAGCAGGCCGGCAAGGCCGGCCACGCCGTCCTCGATCATCACCTTGCCCTCGCTGGCGCGATGCACGTGAAACGTCGCCTCATCCGGGGAGTGCACGACATTGAACGGCACCATGCCGGCAAGCACGTGTCGCCCGGCAAGCCTTGCCCGCAGTTTCTCGGCATTGTCGACGCCGTTCTGCAGGCTGACCGTCACCGCGTCCGGCCGGGCATGCGCCGCAATGAGCGCGGCCATCGCCTCGGTGGCGCCGCTCTTGACCGTCACCAGGACGATATTGGCGCCGGCCAGGGCCTCAGCCGGATCGGCGGTGACGGAAAGCGCCGCGGGCGCGATGCGGCGGGCGCGGCCATCGAGGTCGCTGACCCGCAAGCCATCCTTGCGCAACGCCGCCTCGACGCGCGGGCGCGCCAGCAAAGCCACCTTGCGTCCGGCGAGCGCAAGGCAGCCGCCGACATAGCAGCCGATACTGCCGGCGCCGGCAATGGCGATGGTCTTTTCTTCCCTGGCCATGCGATAGTCTCACCTTGGTCTGCGACTATACGACATGAAAACCATAATGTCGGCGCCATGGCCGGCCATGACGTCTGGTCGTGACAGGCCTTTCGCTTTCGATTATCGCTTTGCCCATGAAATTGCCCACCGACCCTGCCGCAAACCTTGCCGCCCTGATCCGCTGCCCCTCGGTGACGCCCGCCGAAGGCGGCGCGCTCGCCGCGCTGGAGACGATGCTGAAGCCGCTCGGCTTCGCCGTCGAGCGTCCGGTGTTCTCGGAAGACGGCACGCCGGACATCGAGAACCTTTATGCGAGGCGCTCCGGCAACGGACCGCATCTGATGTTCGCCGGCCATACCGACGTGGTGCCGGTCGGCGACGAGACGGCCTGGACGCACCCGCCCTTCGCCGCCGAGATCGCCAATGGCGAAATGTATGGCCGCGGCGCCGTCGACATGAAGGGCGGCATCGCCTGCTTCATCGCGGCGGTGGCGCGCCATGTCGAGAAGGCGGGCGGGCCGAAGGGCTCGGTCTCGCTGCTGATCACCGGCGACGAAGAGGGGCCGGCGATCAACGGCACGGTGAAGCTGCTCGAGTGGGCGGCGGGCAAGGGCGAGAAATGGGACGCCGCGATCGTCGGTGAGCCGACCAATCCGGACATGCTCGGCGACATGATCAAGATCGGCCGGCGCGGCTCCATCTCCGGCAGCGTGACCGTCAACGGGCGCCAGGGCCACGCCGCCTATCCGCAGCTTGCAGACAATCCGGTACGCGGGCTGGTCAGCCTGGTCGACGCCCTGCTCCATCCGGTGTTCGACAAGGGGACGAACGATTTCCAGCCGACCAATCTGGAGGTCACCTCGATCGACGTCGGCAATCTGGCCACCAACGTCATCCCGGCCAAGGCGACGGCCACCTTCAACATCCGCTTCAACGACACGTGGACGGCCGAGACCATCCAGGCCGAGATCCACAACCGCCTCGACCAGGCGGCCGGGCGCAAGAAGTACCGGCCAGGCAAGAAGACCCCGGTCGACTACGAGCTCGTCTGGCGCGACCGGCCGAGCCACGTCTTCCTGACCCGCGACGAGCGGCTGATCGAGACGCTGAGCGGTTCGGTCAAGGCGACGGTCGGCAGGAAGCCGGCGCTTTCCACCTCCGGCGGCACATCGGACGCCCGCTTCATCAAGGACTATTGTCCGGTGGTCGAGTTCGGACTGGTCGGCCAGACCATGCATATGGTCGACGAACGCGTCGCGCTTGCCGATCTGGAAACGCTGACCGGGATCTATCAGCGCTTCATCGAAGACTGGTTCGGGCAGGACCATGCTGTCGGCTGATGAAACCTACGCCTCGCTGGCCGGCGCCTGGCGGCTGATGCTCGGCAAGGTCGACGGGTTGCGCCTGCTCGACCTGTCGGCGGACGGTTTCTGGAATTCCTTCTTCGCCATCGTCGTGGCGGCGCCGGCGCTGATCGTCGGCTGGGTCGGCATCGCCAACGAGATCGGCGACCCGAACGCCTTTGCCGGGCGCTTCAGCATGCTTCTGCGGCTGGCGACCGTCGATATCGGCTCCTGGGTGCTGCCGCTGGTCGGCCTGGCGCTGATCGCGCCGCGCGTCGGCATTGGCGGCCGTTTCGTCCATTATGTCGTGGCCAGCAACTGGGCGTCGGCGATCATCGCCTGGCTGATGCTGCCGTCGGCGCTGATCCGGCTTTTCCTGCCGTCGACCGACGAGGTCCCCGGGCTGGTGTCGCTGCTCCTGTTCGCGGTCTCGATGATACTGACCTGGCGCATGACCAATGCCGTGATCGGCAGGGGCGCCGCCGTCGGCACCGCGGTCTTCGCCGGCATGTTCGTGGCCTCGCTGGCGGTGCTGTTCGGGCTGCAGGCGCTGCTCGGCATCACCATCCCGACGGGGGTCGAGGGCTAGTATCCTTCCGGATAATCGACGCCGACGAGGAACAGCCCGTCGGGCGGCGCCACCTGGCCGCAGGCGGCGCGGTCCTGGGCGTCGAGCGCAGCCTTGAGATCGGCGGCGGTCCAGGAGCCGTCGCCTACGCGCCTCAGCGAACCGACCATCGAGCGCACCTGATTGTGCAGGAAGGAGCGCGCCGAGCTCCGCACCTCGATCATGTCGCCCGAACGGCTGACGTCGAGCCGATCGAGCGTGCGAACCGGGCTTTCGGCCTGGCACTGGGTCGAGCGGAAAGTCGTGAAATCATGGCGGCCGAGCAGCACTTTGGCCGCCTCGTGCATGGCCTCGGCGTCGAGCCGCTTCGGCACCCACCAGACCTTGCCCTTCTCCAGCGCCGCCGGAGCGCGCCGGTTGAGGATGCGGTAGAGGTAGTGGCGGCCGGTGGCGGAGAAGCGGGCATCGAAGCCGTCGGCGACGACGGCGGCCTTGAGGATGGCGATGCGAGCGCCGGCGGCCTGCAGATGCGCGTTGACGGCGTCGCGCACCTTGTCGCCCGGCCAGGCTTTGACCAGGTCGACATGCGCCACCTGGGCGGTGGCGTGCACGCCTGCATCGGTGCGGCCTGCGGCGCGGAGCCTTACCGCCTCGCCGCAGAACTTTTCGATCGCCTGCTCGATCGCCTGCTGCACCGAAGGCTGATCCGCCTGGTGCTGCCAGCCGGCAAAAAGGCTGCCGTCATATTCGATGTCGAGGCGAAAACGCGGCATAGAGGGCCGTAGCTTGCCGCCTAGGCGGCAAGCGCGGTGAAGGCCGAAGCGTAGACCAGCTTGCCGGCCTCGGGAGCATCGCCCCAGGCCAGCGCCTGCAGCGCCTCGCCCTGATACTCGCTCTCGAATTTCTCGGCACGCGCATGGGTGTAGCCGAAGCGGCCGTAATAGGACGGATCGCCGAGCACCACGGCAAGCCGCTCGCCGGCTTCCTTGAGGCGGACATGCGCCTCGCGGATCAGGGCGCCGCCGATGCCGGTGCCGTGGAAGGACGGCTCGACGGCCAGCGGCGCCAGCGCCACGGCCGCGAACTGCTTGGCGCCCTTCTGGACGAAAAGCCTGGAGAACAGGATATGGCCGACCACCTGGCCGTCCTCTTCCGCCACCAGTTCGACGACGGCATCGCCGCCGGTGACCAGCGCGTCGACCAGTCCGGCCTCCGCCTGCTGGCCGAAGGCATGCTCTTCGACGAGGCGGATCGCCTCGCGATCCCGCGGCGTCGCCGCGCGTATCGACATCATGCTCATGAGAGTTTCGTTCCTTTTTCGATCTTGGCCCCGCGCAAGAACTCCTGCGCGGCGGCGGGCTTTCCGCCCGCCCGTTGAACTTCGACCAGCCGGACCGCGCCTGACCCGCAGGCGACCGTCAGCCGGTCATCGAGAATTCCTTCCGACTCGCCGACGCCATCCGAGAGCGTCGAGCGAAGCAGTTTCAGCCGCTCCATGCGGCCGCCAATGTCGACCTCGCACCACGCGCCCGGAAAGGGCGAGAGGCCGCGAATGTGATTGTGGACTTCGCCGGCAGGCCGCGTCCAGTCTACGCGTGTCTCCGATTTATCGATCTTTCGGGCGTAGGTCACCCCCACAGTCGCCTGTTGGGCAAATGTCAGACAATTTATCCCCAACTGCGCGAGCGCTTCCACCATCAGCGAAGCGCCTTGAGCCATCAGACGGTCATGCAGTTCGCCGGCGGTCATATCGGGTTCGATGGCGCATTTTTCAACCAATGCCACCGGACCGGTGTCCAAACCTTCCTCCATGCGCATCACCATCATGCCGGTCTCGGCATCGCCGGCCATGATGGCGCGCTGGATGGGAGCAGCACCGCGCCAACGCGGCAAAAGTGAGGCGTGACCGTTCAGGCAACCGAGCCTGGCCGCCTCGAGAACGGCCTTTGGCAGCAAAAGCCCATAGGCGACGACCACGGCGACATCGGCACGCAGCGCGGCGAATGCCTGCTGCTCGGCCTCGCCCTTGAGCGATGTCGGGGTGCGGACCTCGACGCCCAGCCGCTCCGCCTCGCGCTGCACGGGCGACGGCGTCAGCTCCAGCCCGCGCCGGCCGGCGGCACGCGGCGGCTGCGTGTAGACGGCGACGATTTCATGGCCGGCTTCGGCAATCGCGCGCAGCGTCGGCACGGAAAACTCCGGCGTGCCCATGAAGATGACGCGAAGGGGCATGACCCCTAGCCCACCAGCTTGCCCGGCGCCTTGTCCTTGGCGAGCTTCTTGAACTTCTTCACCACCATGTCGCGCTTCAGCTTGGAGATGTGGTCGATGAACAGCACGCCGTTGAGATGGTCGATCTCGTGCTGCAGGCAGGTCGCCATCAGCCCTTCGGCCTGCATCTCCTGCAGCTTGCCGTCGCGGTCGAGATACTTCACCCGCACCGCGGCGGGACGCTCGACCTCTGCATAGTAATCCGGGATCGACAGGCAGCCTTCCTCATAGACCGAGCGCTGGTCCGAGCTTTCGAGGATTTCCGGATTGATGAAGACATGCGGCGCCGGCGTCTCGTCCTCCTTGGCGAGGTCGATGACCAGCATGCGCAGCGGCTCGCCGATCTGGATCGCCGCCAGGCCGATACCGGGGGCGTCATACATGGTGTCCAGCATGTCGCCGGCCAGTTTGCGCAAGGGCGCATCGACGCGCTCGACCGGTTTGGACAGCTGGCGCAGGACGGGATCGGGAAGGATGATGAGCGGCTTGATCGACATGGCGTCTCACCTAAGACGTCATGCGAAAAGCGTCAACCGGGGCGCTTTCGCCCTGTTCACGTTTTGATCTGTGCCGGAGAGCCGAATCATCTATGCTGCCCGCATGAACGACCTGAGCTCCATCCTTTCCGAACCCGTGGCCCGGCTCGGCGCCAGCACGATCACGCTCGGCCATATGCTGGCCTTCGGCGCTGTCCTTTTTCTCGGCCTCTTCCTTGCGCTGGTCATCGCGCTGTGGCGCTCGGCCAGGGCGCGGACGATAGCAGCCGCGGAAGCCGCCGACCATGCCCGCGACGCCGAGGCGCGGATGGCCGGCATCTTGCAGGCGCAGGCCGAGATGCAGGGCCGCATGGGCGCAATTGCCGAAGTGTTCGGGGCGCGGCAGGCCGAGCTCACCCAGTCGATCGGCCAGCGTCTCGACGCCATGACCGGCCGCATCGGCCAGACCATGACCGAGCAAACCAAATCGACGCATGAGAGCCTGGCCAAACTGCAGGAACGACTGGCGGTGATCGACACGGCGCAAGGCAACATCCAGTCGCTGGCCGGCCAGGTCGTGCAACTGCAGGCGATCCTCTCCAACAAGCAGACGCGCGGCGCCTTCGGCCAGTCGCGCATGGAGGCGATCGTCGCCGACGGCCTGCCGCATGGCGCCTACGAATTCCAGGCGACCCTGTCGAATGGCAGCCGGCCCGACTGCCTGGTACGGATGCCGAACGGCGCGCCCTCGCTCGCCGTCGATGCCAAATTTCCGCTCGAAGCCTGGAACGCGATCCGCGCCGCCGAAGGCGCGGAGATGCAGAAGGCCGCGGCGCAGGCCTTCCGGCGCGATATCGAGGTGCATATCCGCGATATCGCCGACAAATACCTGCTCCAGGGCGAGACGCAGGACACCGCCTTCATGTTCGTTCCGTCGGAATCGGTGTTCGCAGAGATCCACGAGAATTTCGAGGCGGTGGTGCAGAAGGCGCACCGGGCCCGCGTCGTCATCGTCTCGCCGTCGCTGTTGATGCTGTCGATCCAGGTCATCCAGGCGATCCTGAAGGACGCCCGCATGCGCGAGCAGGCGCATTTGATCCAGGGCGAGGTGATCCGGCTGATGGAGGATGTCGGGCGTGTCGACGAGCGGGTACGCCGGCTGCAGACGCATTTTACCCAGTCGGCGAAAGACATCGACGACATCCTGGTCTCGACGTCGAAAGTGACCAAGCGCGGCCAGAAGATCGAGGCGCTGGAGTTCGGCGAAGGCGAAGCCGAGGCGCCGCGCAAGGCTGAAGCGGGGACGCGGGTGGCCGATTCCAAGACCGGCCAGCTCAGGCTGCGGGTTGTCGAGGACGGCGACTGAACCGGCTCTACTGTTCCTCGATGGTCGTCATATCGTGGAATTCCGGCAACCATTGCAATGCGGAGCGGTGCCAGACCTGCTTTCTCGGAACCAGTTCCTCGCGCTGACGCGACGTACCGGCCCTGATGCCATAAATCTTCGGCCCATCGCCGACCGAGGTCGCGTAGAGATGGGAGCCGCAGTCGCCGCAAAAGCCCTGCGCGCGCTTGGCGCCAGAGGATCCGGTCTTGATGTAGACCTTCGGCGAGCCGCTGGTGATCCGGTAGTTGGTTTCCGGGGCTGGAACCGTCACGCGGAAGGCTGTGCCGGTCAATTGCTGGCAGTCCGTGCAGTGGCAGATCGAGGTCTTTTCCGGGTCGACCTCGGCCTCATAGGTGATGGCGCCGCAATGGCACCCGCCGTCAATCCTCATCGGTATCTCCTCCAGAATTCGCGACGATCTTAGCGGGACAAGGCCGCGAGGCAACAGCGCAGCGCTAGTCCAAAGCCGGATCGGAGGCAGCGTCGATCAGCTTGCGGCGGCGTACCCAGGTCCCGGTGGTTTGTGGCTTGACGAACAGCCGGGTGATCTCCGGCATCTCGGTTTTCAGCCGCGCTTCCAGCCGCTCCACGCAGGCCTCGATCTCGGGCGCCGTCAGATGGTCTTCGAACTCGACGCTCAGACCGGCGACGATCTCTTGCGGTCCCATGTGGACGGTGAGAACGCCGTTCGCCCGCTGCACCGCCGGATCCCGCTGCACAATGGCAAGCACCTTCTTCTGCACCTCCGGCGATGCCGGCTCGCCGATGAGCAGGCCCTTGCTTTCGCGCGCCAGGAAGATCGCGGTCGAACCGAGGATCAGCGCGATGCCGACCGAGGCGGCGCCGTCGAGCTCGGGCATGGCAAAGACTTCCGCCGCCAATATGCCGGCAAAGGCGACGATCAGGCCAAGCAGTGCCGCGCTGTCCTCGAACAGCACCGTATAGACGCTCGGATCCTTGCTGAGCCGGACCGCCTCGAACCAGCCCAGTCCGCCCTTCTCGCGGCGGAATGCGGTCAGCGCCACATACCAGGAACTGCCCTCGAACAGGAAGGAGAGGCCGAGCACGACATAGTTGACCCTGACATTGGCGACCGGCTCCGGCGCCATGATGTGCACCACGCCTTCGTAGAACGACACGCCGGCGCCAAGCGCGAAGACGAGGAGGGCGACGATGAAGCTCCAGAAATAGAGCTCACGGCCATGGCCGAGCGGATGGCTGCGGTCGGGCGGGCGGGCGGCGCGATGCATGCCGTAGAGCAGCAGGCCGCCATTGCCGGTGTCGACCAGCGAATGCACGCCTTCCGAAAGCATCGCCGAACTGCCGGTGAAGGCCGCGGCGGCGAATTTGGTCAGCGCGATCGCCAGATTGCCGGCAAGCGCCGCGTAGATGACCTTTTTCGATCCGCCATGCCCTGCCATGCCGCTAAGTCCCGGTTGACGCCTGGAGCTTAATGCATGTCGTCCAAAATCGCGCCGCGGTTTTGGGGGAACGCATCAAGACAAAGACTTAAAGCGCGACGCCCGAATCCGTTTCGTCATGACGCGCAATAACGATCGGGCCGTCGGAGCTCCTCAGGCGATTCGCCGGCGAAAACCGGTTGACAGCGGCCAGGCCGCTGCGCGCGTCCGACAATGTCCTCTTGCAGTCCGGCTTTTCTCTTGTTTCACTTCGTTGCCCACAATCGGAGGAACGAATCATGGCTAAAGGTGCGATGAAGGCGGGCAAGGAAGCCCGTAAGCCAAAGAAGGACGCGAAGAAGCCCGCCGCGGCCCCGGCCCTTAAGGCGCCGCCGGTCAAGGCGACGCGGCTCAAGGACAAATAGGCCTCGGCTGATCCGTCCTGGCGCGGATTTTCAACCGGCGGCATGGACCCATGCTGCCGGTGTTTTGTTGATTGGGGCCGAGGACCGCCGATATCAGCGTGGCGAGGACGACCTCGCTCCTCCCAAAACCCGGCCGGGACGACCCGTGCTTGAATGTGCTGCTCCGCGCGCCGGTTTCGCAAGATCGTGCGCCGTGAGGGCACGCAGCGAATGGAGCGTTGCCGATGTCGTGGATCTATCTGTTTTTCGCCGGCCTGTTCGAGATCGGCTGGGCGATCGGCCTGAAATACACTGACGGCTTCTCGAAGCTGGTGCCGACGGTGCTGACCGTCGCCTCGATGATCGTCAGCCTCGGCCTGCTCGGCCTGGCGCTGAAGGATCTGCCCGTCGGCACCGCCTATGCGGTGTGGACCGGCATCGGCACCGTCGGCACCGCGCTGCTCGGCATCTGGCTGCTCGGCGAGCCGGCGACCGTGGTTCGGCTTGCCTGCATCGGCCTCATCGTCTGCGGCATCGTCGGCCTGAAGCTGGTGGCCTGATGTTAGCCGCGAGGCAAACGCGTTCGGGGCCGCCCCTGGCGACCCTGAACCTGTTCTTCGAACGAAACCGCTGTTAGCGGGCCGAGAAACCCGGAGGCGTCCGGCCGACACGCGCCTTGCGCGCGGCATAGCGCGCATCGCGCTTGGCCTTGCGTTCGGCCTCGTCGGCGAGCACGCGCGAAATGCGATCGTTCTCTTCGGCTTCGCGGATCTTGGCCTCCGCCGCAGCCGCCTCTTCGGCGGCAATGCGCGCCGCTTCGGCAGCTGCCTCGCGCTCGGCCTTCTCAGCCGCTTCGCGGGCCAGCTTTTCCTGCTTCAGCCTGGCCTTTTCGGCTTCGCGTATCGCGCGCGCCTCGAGGATCGCCTTGCGTTCGGCCTGTCGCGCCAGCACCGCGGGATCGTCCGCGGCCGGCTTTGACTTGAAGCGCTCCAGAAGCGCCTTCTTTGCCTCGTTCGCGGCATTGCGCCGCTCGAAAATGTCTTTTTCCCTGTAGATAGCCAAGTCCACTTCCCTGAAGTCAATTCGCGACGCTTACATACGCGCGAACACCGATAGTTCAAGCGCCAAAACGGTATGCCAGCCATGAAATTCTGGGCTGTTGCAACTGGGAGACGCCACAGTCCCGCGCGAAAACCGACATGCAGTGTTCACAGTCCGCGCCTCTGGCGGCGCGGCGGGCGGATCGCTATCTCCAGCGCGACGCACAAACATCGAAACAAGGCATCAGGATGGCACGGCATGGAACTCGGTCTCTACACTTTCGCTGACGTCAGCCCCGAGCCCGGGCCCGGCGCCATCGGCCCGCATGAGCGGCTGCGCAATCTGATCGAGGAGATCGAGCTGGCCGACCAGGTCGGGCTCGACGTGTTCGGCCTGGGCGAGCATCACCGCCCCGACTATGCCGCGTCGGCGCCGGTCGTGGCGCTGGCCGCGGCGGCCGAGCGCACCAGGCGCATCAAGCTGACCAGCGCGGTCACCGTGCTCTCCTCCGACGATCCGGTGCGCGTCTTCCAGCAGTTCGCGACGCTCGACCTGCTTTCCGGCGGCCGCGCGGAGATCATGGCCGGGCGCGGCTCGTTCATCGAATCCTTCCCGCTGTTCGGCTTCAATCTGGAAGACTATGACGAGCTGTTCGCCGAGAAGCTCGACCTGCTGCTTGCCATCCGCGACCAGGTCAAGGTGACGTGGCAAGGACGCCTGCGCGCGCCGATCAACGGCCGCGGCGTCTATC
>NZ_RZOF01000127.1:0-15173 GCF_003998955.1 Mesorhizobium sp. M4B.F.Ca.ET.017.02.2.1
CGCGCTGCGCCGCGTCGCCGAGCCCGAAGAGATCGCCTCCTGCTGCCTGTTCCTCGCCTCCGACGAAGCGTCCTTCGTCACCGGCGCGGTGCTGGTCGCCGACGGCGGCGGCCGCGCGCCGACGCAGAACAGGGCGGTGTGACGTGATCTGAAATTTCCCGTTCACCACGTTGGTCGCGGGTAAAACTTTGCGGCAGTTGGAGCTACACCAGCGCGCCGCAAACGGCTATCTATCGTCGCGGTATCATGCTTCGGGGTCATGAGAGGCGCGGGCTTGCAACTGGACCTGAAAACCATTGAAGCGCTTGCCCCTGACCAGGCCTCGCTCAGCGCCGCCTCCAAGCTGACCAAGCGCTCGAACTGGCCGCGCCTGGAGATGAATGAGCATCTGGGGCTCATTTGGGGGGAATGCCAGGGCTCGGGATCGAATCCCTATCGTGTCGCGTTCGACACCGGCGACCATGGCTACAAATGCACCTGTCCATCGCGAAAATTCCCGTGCAAGCACATATTGGGGCTGATGTGGATCGGCGCCACCGCGCCGGCCAGCTTCGATCGCGTCGATCAGACGCCGGAATGGGTGAATGACTGGCTCGGACGCCGCCGCAAGACCGGGCAGCAGCCGACGCAACCAGCAGCCGGCTCGGAAGGCAAAAGCATCGACGAGGCATCGCGACCGGACGAGAGCGCTCCGGTCGAGGATGCCGCGGCCGCCGAACGCCGCGAGGCGGCACAGCGCAAGCGGGCAGAGGATACGCGAAGCGCGGTCTCGGCGGCGTTGGACGAGCTCGATCAATGGATTGCCGACCAGCTCCGGCTCGGCCTTGCCGGGTTCGTCGATGCCTGCAGCGAGCGCTGCCGCCGCATTGCAGCCCGGCTTGTCGACCTCAAGGCGACCGCGCTTGCCGGCCGCATCGACGAGTTGCCGGCGCGGCTGATGGCGCTGCGCGGCGAGGAGAAGCCGGATGCCGCGATCCGCGAGCTGGGCAAGCTGGTGCTGCTCGCCAAGGCTTGGCGCGCCACGCCCGATGATCCCGAGCTTAGACGACTTGTGTCGACATCTGAGACGCGCGAGCAGGTCCTCGCCAACCCCGATGCCGTCCAGGTCGAGAGTGACTGGGAGGTGCTGGGAGAAAAGATCGAGACCCGACGCGACGGCCTCGTCAGCCACGCGACCTGGCTGCTCGATCTGAAGAGCCCGGCGCCGCGCTTTGCCGTCCTGCTTGACTTCTTCCCGGCCTCCGCCGGGCGGCGCTCCGGCGCCTTCGCGCCGGGTAATCGCTTCAAGGCCAGGCTGGTATTCTATCCATCGCGCACTCCGCTGCGGGCGCTGGTCGCGGAGCGGCTCGGCGATGCGGCGCCCGGTGCATGGCCAGCCTTCGCCTCGGACGCCGGCGATCCGCTTGCCGCCTATGCCGCCGTCCAGGACGGTGCGCCTTGGCTCTCCGACTGCCCCGTCATCCTGCCGGCCGGCGCGATCGCGCTGGACGAGAAGGACGGCGCCTGGTGGCAGGCGGCGAGCGATCCGCACGGCATTGCCCTGCCTGTCGAGGGCTCGGTCAACCAGCCCTTGCTCGGCATCGAGCTTGCAGCGACTGCTGCGCTCTGGAACGGCGCCAGGCTGGAGCTGCTGGCGTCGCAGAGCAATATGGGGAGGCTCGATCTGTCGTGAACGAGCCCGAGCAGGCAGGGCTGGCGAGATTGCGTGACGGCTGGATTTCCGGCGGCGCCGCTTTCGAACTTGCCCCTGCAGAATGGAAGGACGTCGCGGCAGCGGCCAGCCCGGACGAGCAGGAGCGGCGCCTGTTGGCGATTGCCGCGCAGGCGCTCGATGTCGCGCTTCGCCCGACGGCGCCGAAAACCCTGAAGCGGCGCCCGCCGTTGCCGGCGCTGGCCATGCCGATGCTCCCGGAACGGCTGCGGCCGTTGCTGCGCGCCGCATTGAAATATGCGGCCGATGCGAGGCTCAAGGCCCGCGTCGCCACGCTCGTCGCCAGCCGAGGCTTCGTGCTGCATCCGATGGATTGGATGCCCCCCGCGTCGGATCAGGAAAGTCCCGAGGTCTATGCCCCCTGGGCCGACTGGCAGGCAGGCGCGGATGGCGAGAAACAGTCCCGGCGCGAGCAGCTGACAGCGGAGACCTGGGATGACTTCTATCCAGCGGCGCGCCGTACCGCGCTGGTCGATTTGCGGCGCACCACGCCTGCTCTGGCGCGGACGCTTATCGAGACCAAGGGGGCCAGCGAGCCGGCGGAGGTCAGGCTGGCGCTGGTCGAACTCATGCGTTTCGGCCTGGGTGCCGACGACGTGCCGTTCCTGAAGAGCCTGTCCGCCGATCGCTCCGGCAAGGTGCGCGAAATGGCCGGCCGGCTGCTGGCAAGGCTGGGGGAGCATGGCAATCCGGCTGATGGCGGGTCGGAAGATCCGACAGCCGAGCTCGCTGCCTTCATCGAGGAAGGCAAATCCGGCTTCATTCGCCGCCGCACCACCTACGCACCGATGAAACTCAAATCGCCTGCGCAACAGGCCCGTCGCGCCGACTTGTTCGCTTCCTGCTACTTCGGCGATCTTGTTGCTCGCTTCGGCAAGACAGAGCCTGATTTCATCAGCGCATGGCAGTTCGGCGTCGATGACAATGCCGATCGTTTTCTCGTTCTAATGGTCTCGGTGTCCGGCAGCGATGCGGCGGTGGCCTGTTTGGCGGATAGGCTTGTCGCCGAAGGCGGCAAGCTTCCGCTTCTCGCCCTCCAGCTCATGTTGCGTTTGGACAGCGGCAGGAAGCGTCTCCTGATCAGGCAGATCCTGAAGGACGCGCAGAATCTGCACGCGCTCAACCTGGTCGAAGGCGCGGAGGCAGGCTGGCTGGAATGGGGCGACCTCGCAAACGGCAAGACGCTTTCGGCGCTGCGCTCCGCCGTCTCGGGTGACAACGACGTCATGAAACGAAGCGCCGAACAGTATCTCGAGGCCATAGGCTTTCTCGCCACGGCGGCGACGGCGGAGAAACTAATCGCCGAGGTCGTCGCCGCCGGCCTGTCGCCGGCATCGCCATCGCTCGGCCTGCTGCGGCTCAACGCGGCGCTGGCCGAAAATCGTTCCCAATCCGACAGATGACCAACCCGGAGATGATCGCATGAACGCAGCCATCCGCCTTCCGGCCGAACAGGTCTATGCCGCCGAACTGCAGGCGCTCGCGCTGGGCGACGACCGCCAGAAGCCCGCCGGCTGGAGCTTGTCGCCGAAAGCTGTGCTCACCTACCTGATGGGCGGCAAGGCTAGCGACGGCACCGTGATTTCGCCGAAATATGTCGGCCGCCGCCAATTGATGGAAACCGCTATCGCGACGCTTGCCACCGACCGGGCGTTGCTGCTGCTTGGCGTGCCGGGAACGGCGAAATCCTGGGTCTCGGAACATCTTGCCGGCGCCATCATGGGAAACTCGACGCTGATCGTGCAGTGCACCGCCGGCACCGACGAGAACCAGATCCGCTATGGCTGGAACTATGCCCAGTTGCTGGCCAAGGGCCCGAGCCAGGAGGCGCTGGTGCCGACGCCGCTCTACCGCGCTATGCAGGAGGGCAAGCTCTGCCGCCTGGAAGAGCTGACGCGCATGGGCTCCGACGTGCAGGACACGCTGATTACCGTGCTGTCGGAAAAGATGATGCCGGTGCCGGAATTGAACACCTCGATCTACGCCCAGCGCGGCTTCAACATCATCGCCACCGCCAACAATCGCGACAAGGGCGTCAACGAACTCTCATCGGCGCTGAAGCGTCGCTTCAACGTCGTGGTGCTGCCTCTGCCCGAGGACATGGCGGAAGAGGTCTCGATCGTCTCCCGACGCGTCGGCGAGATGGCCGGCGGGCTGGACCTGCCGGTGCCGAAAAATGTCGGCGAGGAGATCGCGCGGGTGCTCACCATCTTCCGCGAGTTGCGCTCCGGCGCGACCGCCGACGGCAAGGTGACGCTGAAGACGCCGTCGGGCTCGCTCTCCACCGCCGAGGCGATCGCCACGATGGTCAGCGGCCTCAGCCAGGCGGCCTGGTTCGACGGCGGCAAGCTTCACGCCGAAGGCCTGGCGCCAAGCCTGGTCGGCGCCATCGTCAAGGATCCTGTTCAGGACAAGGTGGTGCTCGAGGAATATCTGGAGACCGTGCTGAAGAAGCGGCCGGACTATGCCGGCTACTACGCGGCGCTCAACGCGGCCATCTGAGCCATGACTGAGGACGGCATCAGCTATTTCGGCATACGCCACCACGGTCCGGGCTCTGCCGAGAGCCTGGTCAAGGCGTTGCAGGAATTGCAGCCGGTCGCGGTGCTGATCGAGGGGCCGGTCGATGCCTCGCCGCTGTTGCCGCTGCTCGCCAGCCCCGAGATGAAGCCGCCGGTGGCGCTGCTCTGCTATCCCGAGGACGATCCGGCTGCGACCAGCTTCTGGCCCTTCGCCGAATTCTCGCCCGAATATCAGGCGGCGCTGTGGGCCGTCGCCAACAAGGCGACGCTGCGCTTCATCGACCTGCCGTCCCCAGCGCGGTTGGCCGAGAAGGCGCCAGAAAGTCCGGCCGACACCGATGCCGCCGAAGCGGAACCCGTCGAAGAGCAAGGCGAGGAAGCGACGCGCATCCAGGATCCGATCGGCACCCTGGCGCGCGCCGCCGGCTACGAGGATGGCGAAAGCTGGTGGTCCGACATCATCGAGCAGAATCCCGCGCCGGGGCCGATCTTCGCGGCCATCGCCGACGCGATGACGACGCTGCGCGATGGCGAGGGGGCGATCGGCAAGTTCGAGGCGATGCGCGAGGCGCACATGCGCCTGGAAATCGCCGCCGCGCGAAAAGAGTTCGATGGGCCGCTGGCGGTCGTCTGTGGCGCCTGGCATGTGCCGGCCCTGCGGGCTGCCCATACGCAAAAGAGCGACCAGGCGCTGCTCAAGGGAATGGCCCGCCGCAAGACGATGATGACCTTCGCGCCATGGACGGGGCCGCGCCTGGCGCTCGGCTATGGCTACGGCGCCGGCGTCGTCGCGCCTGGCTGGTGCAAGCATCTGTGGCAGACGCGCGGGCAGGGCGACTCTTCCATCCTGTGGCTGGCGCGGATCGCATCGGTTCTCAGGGCGAAAGGCCACATGATCTCGACCGCATCGCTGATCGAGGCTGAGCGGCTGGCGCGTACGCTCGCCGCCATCCGCGAACGGCCGAAGCCGGGTTTCGAGGAACTGCGCGACGCTTCGATTTCGGCCCTGTTCAACGGCGAGGCCCTGCTGTGGAAGATGGTCGAGGCCGAACTGCTGCTCGGCGCCGATGTCGGTGAGATTCCGCCGGACACACCGCTGGCGCCGCTGATCGACGACCTTCAGCGCAACCAGAAAGCGGCGCGGCTGAAGCCCGAGGCCTTGGAGCGGGAACTCTCCATCGACCTGCGCAGCGAGAGCGGGCTGTTTCGGTCGACGCTGCTGCACCGGCTGAACGTGCTTAGCGTGAGCTGGGGCAAGCTGACCGACACCGGGCGCAGCCGCGGCACCTTCCGCGAGCGGTGGGTGCTGGCCTGGCAGCCGGAATATGCCGTCCGCCTGGTCGAGAACCTGGTCTATGGCCCGACCATTGAAAAGGCCGCCAACGGCCGCCTGGTCCAGATGATCAGTGCCGCCGCGACGCTCGACACCCTTGCCACGCTGGTCCAGAGCGCCATCACGGCGGCTCTCAGTGAAGCCTCCGCCGCCGGCCTCGTCGCGCTGGAGGAAAAGGCGGCGCACAGCAGCGAGTGCCTGGAGCTGCTGGCCTCGGTGCCGCCGCTGGCCGACATCATCCGCTATGGCGAGGCACGCAAGACCGAGACCGAACGTCTTGCCGGCCTCTTGGAACGGCTGATCGTCGAGGGCTCGATCGCGCTGCCCTACGCCGCACGCGATCTTGATGCGCAGGCGGCCGCGGCGCTGATGGGCGCGCTGCGCAAGGCCGACGAGGCGATCAGGCTGGTGGAGCCGGGCGCGGATGTCGTGGATGCCTGGCGCAACGGCCTCGCGGCCGTGCTCGAGTCGTCGCGATCGACGGCGCTCGTCGCCGGTTCCGCGGCGCATCTGCTCTACGAGGCCGGGCGGCTTTCCGCCGAGGACGCGGCCGACCTTTTGGCAAAGCGCCTGTCGCCGGGGACGCCGGTCATCGAAGCGGCAGCCTTCTTCGAGGGCTTCTTCAGCGGCGCCGGTCAAAGCCTGATCTATGACGAGGGTCTGCGCGGCGCCGTCGATGCATGGCTTGCCTCACTCGACGAAGAGGCCTTCGTCTCCCATCTGCCCTTGCTGCGCCGGGTCTTCTCCAACCTCGACAGCATGGAGCGCCGGCGTTTGATCGAGGCCGTGCTCGGCCGCAGGGCCAGCCTGCCCGCCGGGCTGACGCCGGCGCCTGATGGCGGCGAAGCCTGGCGCCGGCATTTTGCTCTCCTGGGCAGGCTGCTCGCGGGGGAGCCCGGCCATGGATGATGAAGCGATCGTGCCGGACCCAAGCGAAGATCAGCGCGAGCGCCGCTGGCGGCTGGCGATCGGCGCCGACGATGAAACGTCGTCGGCACTGTCGGCGGAAGACCGGCGGCTTTCGGCGGCGCTCGATGCGCTTTATGGCGACGGCAGCGGCGAGACGGCCGGCGATCCGCGCAAGCGGCGCGGCGGGCTCGGCCGCTCGGCGCCGCGCGTCGCGCAATGGATGGGGGATATCCGCTCGTTCTTTCCCGAGCAGGTCGTCCAGGTCGTGCAGAAGGACGCCTTCGAGCGGCTGAACCTGAAACAAATGCTGATGGAGCCGGAGTTCCTCAAGGCGATCGAGGCGGACGTCAATCTCGTAGCCGACCTGGTCTCGCTGCGCTCGGCGATGCCGGACAAGACCAAGGACATCGCCCGCGCGATCATCTCCGACATTGTCGCCAAGCTGATGCAGCGCCTCGAGCAGAAGACCGCCGAGGCGATACGCGGCGCGCTCGACCGGTCGCGGCGCACCAACCGGCCGCGGCAGCGCGACATCGACTGGCCGCGCACCATTACGGCAAACCTCCGCCACTACCAGCCGGACCACAAGACCGTCGTGCCGGAAAGACTGGTCGGCTTCATGCGGCGCCAGCGCCGGCTGGTCGACCTCGACGAGGTGACGCTCTGCGTCGACCAGTCGGGCTCGATGGCAAGCTCGGTCATCTACGCCTCGATCTTCGCCGCGGTGATGGCCTCGTTGCCGGTGGTGCGCACCAAGCTCGTCTGCTTCGACACCGCGATCGTCGACCTGACGGAGGAACTCAGCGATCCGGTCGAAGTGCTGTTCGGCGTCCAGCTCGGCGGCGGCACCGACATCAACCAGGCCGTCGCCTATTGCGCCGAGCGGATCGAGCGGCCGACCAAGGCGCATTTCATCTTGATCACCGACCTCTACGAGGGCGGCAACGGCCAGGAGCTTCTGCAGCGGTTGGCTGCGCTGGTCCGGTCGGGCGTCAATGTCGTCGTGCTACTGGCGCTGACCGATCAGGGCCGTCCCGGCTATGATCCCGCAATGGCGGGATCGGTCGCATCGCTCGGCATCCCGGTTTTCGCCTGCACCCCTGACCATTTCCCGGACATGATGGCGGCGGCGCTGCGTCGGGAAGACATCGGCGCCTGGGCGGCAGGGGCGGACATCAAGCTGATCCGGGCCGACACCGAAGCAGCCAAGACAGCCGAGTAAGCCTGCCGCCGCCTTCAACGATGATCAGCCTGCTTTCTCGCTGATCAGCTCGAAGCGCTCGACTTCGCAGTGCTGGCCGACCGCGGCCAGGATTTCCATCGACGGTTCGACCGCATCGGGCTGCTTCCATCCGAGATTGAAGGTGTGGACGAAGCGGTCACGGCCGGCGTCATGTTCCATGCCGACAAAGCGCGCGTCATAGCCGAGTGGACGAACCATTTCCCGCAGATCCGGCGGCGAGCCTTTCGGCCACGAGACCGCCAGGATCGCATGGTGGTCGCGCGGGATCCTGAGATCGACCCATTTCAGCGCCTGCAGCGTCACCAGCGTCAGCACCGTCGCGATCGCGCCAAGGCCGAACTGGCCGCCGCCGAAGGCCAGCCCGATCATGGTCACGATCCACATCGTGGCGGCGGTGGTCACGCCTGTCACGAGATCGCCGCGCCGCAGGATGGCGCCGCCGCCGATGAAGCCGACACCGGTGAGCACGCCCAGCGGAAAACGCAGCACGTCCATGCGCACGAAAGAGTCCGTGCCCTTGCCGGCGACATCGAGCAGCATGTTGGCCTGGATCATGGCGATGGCGGCGGCAAGGCCGACCAGGATCGTCGTGCGAAGCCCGGCGGTGTGGCCGCGTGCCTCCCTGTTCAGACCGATCAGGAACCCCGCCAGCAGCGTCAGCAGAAGCCTCGCCAGCAGGTCTGGCCAGCCCGGATGAAGCGGCATGTCGCAGCAAAGCGGCTCGAACATCGTTCCACGAGGCGCGGGCGAGCCGCGCTCCTTGTTCCCAACGACTTCAACCTCGTTGGCGGGCTGAAGGTTCCTTGGCGGGCCAGGAGCACTGGCGCCGTCTGTCACACCCCGCGCACGATTTTGAGACACGCGCCGCTTGACTCCGGCGAAGCCTTGTGAAAAATTTTGCAGCAACTGATAAAAATATCAAAAGGGCGGAAATGGTTGGGTTCGGCAATGGCCTCCTGCGCGACGACGAGACCAGCATGGCCGCCCGCGCCGCCTGGCTTCACTATGCCGGCGGTCTGACCCAGGCCGAGGTCGCCAAGCGGCTCGGCCTCACCAGCCTCAAGGCGCATCGCCTCATCACCAAGGCCAACCAGGAAGGGCTGGTTAAGGTCTATATCGACGGCGAGATCTCCGAATGCGTGGCGCTCGAGGACGAGCTGTCCGGCCGCTACGGGCTCGACTATTGCGAAGTGGTGCCGGACTTCGATCCGGAAGACCTGCCGCTCAAGGCGCTTGGCATTGCCGGCGCGCAATTCCTCAAGCGCGAGATCGAGCGCGGCGAGGACAAGCTGATCGGCGTCGGCCACGGCCGCACGCTCGCCGCTTGCGTGGAGTACCTGCCGCGCATTTCGGCCGACGGCATCCGCTTCGTCTCGCTGCTCGGCGGCCTGACGCGCAAGTTCTCGGCCAACCCGCACGACGTGATCCATCGCCTCGCCGAGCGCACCGGCGCCGAAGCCTATGTCATGCCGGTGCCGATGTTCGCCAACACGGTGGAGGATCGTGCCGTGCTGCTCGGCCAGAAGGGCATTAGCGAGGTCTTCGATCTGGCGAAATCCGCCGACCTGCTGCTGGCCGGCATAGGCACCGCCGAGCAGGAGGCCTCGCTGGTCGCCACCGGCATGATCGACAAGGCCGAGATGGAGGAGACTCGCCGCAACGGCGCCGTCGGCGAACTGCTCGGCCATTTCTTCGACGAGGCCGGCAAGCCGGTGGCGACCACGGTTTCCAGCCGTGCCCTGGCGTTGGCGCGGGAGGACATCGCCAACCGCAGGATCGTCGCCGTCGCCGGCGGCAAGGTGAAGGTTCGCGCCATCAAGTCAGTGCTGGAGGGCCGTTATCTCAAGGGCCTGATAACCGACGAGCGGACGGCGCGATCGCTCGTGGAACAGACGCCGGTCGGGTAGCCGGCACCGCTTTGGTTGAAACTACCCTGTGGAGGAGAAGAGGACATGCATGAGAAAGAAAAAGACCTGATCGACGCGTTCCTGCGTGGACAAGTCGACCGCCGTGGACTGATCAGGGGGCTGGGCGCCATGGGCCTCGCCGCCAGCACCGCCGGCGTCCTGCTCAATATGGGCCAGACCCGCGCGCTCGCCGCCGATTTCGACTGGCAGGCGCACAAGGGCAAGACCATCAAGCTCTTGCTCAACAAGCACCCCTATGCCGACGCGATGATCGCCGACCTCGACAATTTCAAGCAGCTGACCGGCATGAACGTCGTCTATGACGTGTTCCCGGAGGACGTCTATTTCGACAAGGTCACCGCCGCGCTCTCGGCGAGCTCCTCCGAATACGACGCCTTCATGACCGGCGCCTACATGACCTGGACCTATGGTCCGGCCGGCTGGATCACCGACCTCAACGAATGGATCAAGGACCCGGCCAAGACCAATCCGAAATATGCCTGGGACGACTTCCTGCCCGGCGTCAAGAACTCCTGCGCCTGGAACGGCAAGCCGGGCGGTGCGCTGGGTTCGGAAGACGCCAAGCAGTGGTGCATTCCATGGGGCTTCGAGCAGAACAACATCACCTACAACAAGGCGATGTTCGACAAGGCCGGCGTCAAGGTTCCCGGCAGCATGGACGAGATGGTGGCGGCCGCCGCCAAGCTCACCAAGGATGTCGGTGGCGGCGTCTACGGCATCGGCGTGCGCGGCTCGCGCTCCTGGGCGACGATCCATCCGGGGTTCCTGTCGGCCTACGCCAATTTCGACCAGAAGGACCTCAACGTATCGGCCGACGGCAAGCTGTCCGCCGCCATGAACACCGCCGAATCCAAGGCCTTCCACAAGCAATGGGTGCAGATGATCCAGGAGAGCGGTCCGAAGGACTGGTCGACCTACACCTGGTACCAGGTCGGCACCGATCTCGGCGCCGGCGCCTCGGCGATGATCTTCGACGCCGACATCCTCGGCTACTTCATGAATGGCGGCACCAACAAGATGGCCGGCCAGCTCGCCTTCGCCGGCTTCAAGGCCAATCCGGCCGCCAAGGCGCCGACGCCCAACATCTGGATCTGGTCGCTGTCGATGTCAAACTTCTCCAAGGACAAGGACGCCACCTGGTACTTCATGCAGTGGGCTTCCGGGCTCGATCACTGCCTGTTCGGCGCCACCAAGATGGACTTCGTCAATCCGGTCCGGCAGTCGGTCTGGAAGGACGAGGTGTTCCGTGAGAAGCTGAACAAGAGCTATCCGGGCTATGTCGAGATGTTCGACGCCTCGGCACCCGGCGCCAGCATCAAGTTCACGGCGCAACCGCTGTTCTTCGACCTCACCACCGAATGGGCCGCGACGCTGCAGAAGATGGTGGCCAAGGAAGTGCCGATCGACGAGGGCCTCGACAAGCTGGCCGAGAGCATCAACGGCCAGCTCAAGGAGGCCGGCCTCGGCTGATATCGGGCAGCGGCTGGCGCGCAAGCGCGGGCCAGCCGCGACCCTCAACGACACTCGCGAGGCGAAGCGGTATGCTTCGCCAACGCCCGACCGGCCGCCTTGCTCCCTTGGGCGGCCGGCAGGGCGGAGCAACCGGGATAACGGAAGAGCGCGATGACCGCGGCGACGACAGTCCACAGACCCTCCGGCTTCAGGATCAGCAAGCGGGTTCTGCCCTATCTCCTCAGCCTGCCGGCGCTCCTGGTCTGCATCGGCATCCTGATCCCGTTCCTGACCTCGGTGGTCTATTCCTTCCAGCGCTACAGGCTGAGCCAGCCATGGGCCAGGCAGTTCAACTGGGGCGACAACTACATTTCCTTCTTCACCGACCCGAAGTTCTGGAACACGCTCGAGGTGTCGCTGCTCTATGCCGGCATCACCGTGGTGCTCGAACTGCTGCTCGGCCTCGGCATCGCCATGCTCCTGCAGAAGCGCTCGACGCTGAACAACTTCATCTCGATCATGCTGTTGATGCCGCTGATGACGGCGCCGGCGCTGGCCGCGCTGATGTGGAAGCTGATGACCAATCCCGGCTTCGGCGTGCTGAGCTATCTTGCCAGCCTCATAGGCCTGCAGGACTTCCGTTGGGCGTCCTCGCCGTCGACCGCGCTGCTCACCGTCGTGCTGGTCGACATCTGGGTCTACACGCCCTTCATCATGATCCTGCTGCTCGCCGGCCTGCGCAGCCTGCCGACTCAGCCCTTCGAGGCGGCCGCGCTCGACGGCGTGCCGAGGAGCTTCGTGTTCTTCCGCATCACCCTGCCGATGCTGACGCCCTATATCCTGACGGCGACGCTGTTTCGCCTGCTCGATTCCATCCAGCAGTTCGACATCATCTACGCGATGACTCAAGGCGGCCCCGGCGACACGCTGACCGTGTTCCAGGTCGAGGCCTATCTCAACTTCTTCCAGTCGACCAATGTCGGGCGCTCGGCGGCGCTGATGATCATCCTGTGGGCGATCACCTATTTCCTCTCCAACATCTTCATCAAGAACTGGCTCCGGCTGCGCGAACGCGCCCGCGGCCAGGCATAGGAGGCAGGGATGGAACACACCTCGCTTCTCGAACGCATCCTGCGCGGCGCAGCGCTCACGCTGGTGGTGATCTTCTTCATGTTCCCGATCGCCTGGATCTTCATGATGTCGTTCCAGACCAACGAGACCATCCTGCGCATCCCGCCGCAGCTGATCTTCGAGCCGACGCTCGCCAACTACACGGCGCTGATCACCGGCAAGCTGGTGACCGCGGCCGGCACGCTCGACATCGCCTTCATGCGCAATCTCTGGAACTCGGTGTTCCTGTCGGTGACCTCGGTTGCCGTCTCGCTGCTGCTCGGCGTGCCCGCCGCCTATGCCTTCGCCCGCCACAAATTCCGCGGCTCGGAGGACATCGCCTTCACGCTCTTGTCGTTCCGCTTCGCGCCGGCGCTGCTGGTGCTGCTGCCGCTCACGCTCTATTTCCAGAAGCTCGGCCTCGCCAACACCTATATCGGCCTGATCTGGGTCTACCAGCTGATCTGCCTGCCGCTGATCCTGTGGATCGTGCGCGGCTATTTCGAGGACATCCCGGCCGACATCGAATACGCCTACCGCATCGGCGGCCATTCCTGGTTCGCCACCTTCCGCAAGATCGCGCTGCCGCTTGCCGGGCCGGGCATCGCCGCCGCCGGCCTGCTCGCCTTCATCTTCGCCTGGAACAATTTCGTCTTCGCGCTGGTGCTCGCCTCCGCCGACAAGCAGCCGGTGACGGTCGGCGCGCTCGCCTTCATCACCTCGTCCGGCATTCAGTATGGCCAGATCTCGGCCGCGATTGTGCTGTCGATCACGCCGACGCTGGCGCTGGCGCTATACGCGCAGCGCTATCTCGTCGAAGGCCTGTCGCTCGGCGCCGTGAAAGGGTAGTTCCGATGGCCAGCCTCGAACTCAAAAATGTCGTCAAGCGCTACAAGAGCCAGACGGTCCTCGACAATCTGTCGCTGAGCGTCGCCGACGGCGAGACGCTGGTGCTGTTCGGCCCGTCCGGCGCCGGCAAGACGGTGCTGCTGCGCATGGTTGCCGGCGTCATCGATCCCGACGAGGGCAAGATCCTGATCGGCGGCGAGGACATGACCGATGTCGACGCCGAGTTCCGCGGCGTCGGCATGGCGTTCCAGAACTTCGCGCTGTTCCCGCATATGAGCGCCTTCGACAACATCGCGACGCCGCTGGAGGCCAGGCACTCCTCGCAAGGCGCGATCAAGGCCGGCGTCGAGAGCGTCGCCAAGCTGCTCAAGATCGACCATGTGCTGAGCCACAAGCCGCGCGCGCTGTCCAACGGCCAGAAGCAGCGCACCGCGCTTGCTCGCGCGTTGGTCGGCTCGCCGCCGATTCTCCTGCTCGACGATCCCTTGCGCAATGTCGACGCCAAACTCCGCTTCGAGATGCGGCTTGAACTGCCGCGGCTCCTGCATGATCGCGGCGCGACCGTCGTCTACGTCACCCAGGACTACAAGGAGGCGATGGCGCTCGGCAACCGCATCGCGGTGATGTCGCAAGGCGTCATCCGCCAGCTCGGCACTCCCGAGCAGATCTATCGCGAGCCGGCCAATGTCGAGATCGCCAGGCTGTTCGGCGACCCGACCATCAATTTGCTCGACGTCAAGCCGGCGCGCGACGCCAAGGGCATCTATGTCGGCCTGTCGAACGTACAGGTCCATCTCGCCGGCGCCTATGAGGCGGCGGTCGGGCGCGACTGCGTTATCGGCCTGCGGCCCGAGGCGCTGAGTTTCGTCGGTGAGGCCACGCCCGGCGCCGTTCCTGTGACCGTCGAGGCCGAGACGCCGCTCAACGAAAAGATCGTCACCTTGGTGCGCACCGTGCGCGGCCGTGAAATCCTGGTTTCGCGCCCTGCTGGAACGCCGGGCCAGACCGAGGGCAAGGCGCATGTCGCCGTCGACGGCAAAAGCGCGCTGCTGTTCGATCATGCCAGCGGCGAGCGCATCGGCGCCAACAAGGTCGTCACTTTGCGCAGCGGAGAAGCGGCATGAGCGCCAGCGCCCTCACCATTTCCGGCGTCGACAAGTTCTACGGCCCGATCGACCGCGGCGTGCATGCGGTGAAGCAGCTGACGATGGAGATCGCCAGGGGCGAGATCGTGGCGCTGCTCGGCTCGTCGGGCTGCGGCAAGACCTCGACGCTGCGCATGATCGCCGGCTTCGAGGAGGTTTCGCGTGGCGAGATCGCCGTCGCCGGCCGCAAGGTGCACACGCTGGCGCCGGTCAAGCGCAACGTGGCGATGGCCTTCGAGGGCTATTCGCTCTATCCGCCGCTCACCGTGCGCGAGAACATGGCCTTCGCTCTCAAGGCGGCAAGGCTTTCGAAGAGCGACGTCGACGCCAAGGTCGCCAGCATCGCCAAGCTGCTCGAGATCGAGGACATCCTCGAGCGCTATCCGAGCTCGATCTCCGGCGGCCAGCAGCAGCGCGCCAGCCTCGGCCGCGCCTTGATCCGCGAGGCGGACCTGCATCTGCTCGACGAGCCGATGGGGCAGCTCGAGCCGCAGTTGCGCGCCGTGCTGCGTGGCCGCATCAAGCACTTCATCAAGGAGCGCGGCCTGACCGCGATCCTGGTCACCCACGACCAGACCGAGGCCAACGCGCTCGCCGACCGCATCGCGGTGATGGAAGGCGGCGTGCTGCAGCAGTTCGACACGCCCGACATGATCAAGCGGCGGCCGGCGAACCTGTTCACCGGCACCTTCGTCGGCGAGCCGCCGATGAATGTCTTCGAGGCCTTTGTCGGCACGACTGCCGGCAAGATCAGCCTGAAGCTCTCCGACGGGCTCTCGCTCGACTACGACAAGGATGCCTTCAGCGGCCCGGTGCGCGACCAGCTGCTCGCCCGCGAGCGTGTCGTCATCGGCGTCAGGCCCTACGCGGTGCGCCGCTCGAAGGACGGCGTGCCGGCCACCGTCTCGGCCAATCAATGGCTCGGCGACCAGACCCACATCGCCGCCGATTTTGCCGGCGGCTCGCTGGTG
>NZ_RZOF01000128.1:0-15166 GCF_003998955.1 Mesorhizobium sp. M4B.F.Ca.ET.017.02.2.1
GTCGACGGCTCGCTCGCCGCGCGTTCGCCACGCGTCGTCGCCAATGGCCGCACTTTCTCCTATGTGCTGAAGGACGGCGAACCCAGGATCACCATCACCCAGAACGACGTGCGCGCCATTCAGCTCGCTAAGGCAGCCCTTTACGCCGGCACCAAGCTGCTGATGGAAAAGCAGAACACCGAGCATGTCGACCGCATCCATTTCGCCGGCGCCTTCGGCTCCTTCATCGATCCGAAATACGCCATGGTGCTTGGCCTGATCCCGGACTGCGATCTCGACAAGGTCTCGGCAGTCGGCAACGCCGCCGGCGCCGGTGCGCGCATGGCGCTGCTCAATCGCGGCTACCGCCGCGAGATCGAGGAGACGGTAAGCCGCATCGAGAAGATCGAGACCGCGCTTGAGCCGAAATTCCAGGAGCACTTCGTCTACGCCATGGCGCTGCCGAACAAGGTCGATCCGTTCCCCAAGCTTTCGGCTGCGGTGAAATTGCCGCCGCGCAAGACGGTCAGTGAGGACGGTGTTGCCGGCGACGCCACGCCGCGCCGGCGCTCGCGCGAGGGCCATGCGGCAAGGCGCGGCCGGGAATAGTAGCCTCTCGCCGCCTCCCAAAGTCTCCCATTTTCATTTGCATGCAAATGTTTCCGGATCTCCCGATCCGGAAACCGAAACGCCGTTTTCGTGAAATCGGCTGGAAACACGCCGGGCGCATTTAGGCACCCGTCGAACGGCAGGCCGGAAATGTCTTCCCGCCGCCGCTTCCGGAGGAAACACCATGTCGATGTTCGAAAGCCTCGGCCGCTATGGGGTGGCCATCAAGCATGCGCACAGCAGGAACAAGTCGATCCGGGCTCTGAACAGTCTGCCCGTCGACATCCAGAAGGATATCGGCTGGCCGGCGTCGCCTCCGAATGATCCGCAGGCCGTGCTTTCCCAGTTGCTCCTGGGCTCGGCGCGCTGATGACCTTCGCCGACAAATGCAAGTTGCTGGCCAAGCGCCGGGGCCGTGATGCGGCTCCGGCCGCCGGCGACAACAAACTGCGCGTCGCCTTGCTGCCGCGCCGCTAGACTGGATGCAGCGGCACGGCAGGATCACACAAGCGTGTTGCACCCGGCGCAAATCTTGACATTTCCGCCCCAGACACGATCTTCGGATTAGAGGGGAATTCTCTTAGTCGGCTCCGCCGAAGTTCGTGTATCCGCATGCCCAGCTTCAAAAGCCACGTCGTTTCTTTTGTCCTCAGGCATAGCCGCAAGCAGGCCTTTTCCAGTCCGGAAAACCTGCAGCGCTGGATCGCCTATGCGCGCAAGACCGAGGATCACCATCCGCCGGCCTCGCTGCGTTCCCGCTTCGACATCGCCGAGCGCATGGTGAACGGCTTTCCCGTTTATGAGATCGCGCCAAGGACCGGCGAGCTCAAGCGCATGCTCTATCTGCATGGCGGCGCCTTTGTCTTCCAGATCACCTCCTACCATTGGGGCCTGATCGCCGAGATGGCCGAGCGGCTGGGCTTCGGCATCACCGTGCCGATCTACCCGATCGCGCCCGAGCACGACTTCCACGCCATGTTCGGCATGGTCGGCAAGGTCTACCGGCAGATGCTCGAGGAGACGGAAGCCGCGGACATCGTCTTCATGGGCGATTCCGCCGGCGGCAACATGGCCGTGGTGCTGACCATGATGGCGGCCGAGGACGCCTTGCCGCTCCCCTCGCACCACGTCCTGATTTCGCCCGGGCTCGACATGTCGCTCTCCAACCCCGAAGTGTTCGAGGCTGAGCGCAACGATCCGTGGCTTGGCATAGCCGGCGGGCTGGAGGCGATCCGGCTCTACAGCGCCGGCATCGATCGCGCGGACTGGCACATCAGCCCGCTCTACGGCGACCTTTCGGTATTGCCGAAGACGCTGCTATTGACCGGCTCGCACGACCTGCTCACCCCCGACAACCTGATCTTCGCCGAGAAGGCGCGGGCCGCCGGCGTCGAGGTGGAGGTCGTCTATGAGGAAGGTATGTTCCACGTCTGGCCGCTGATCGAGATGCCGGAGACGCGGCGCGCGCGCAACAGCATCGTTGCCTTCCTGACTGGGGAAACCAGGGCGCGGCCGGTCAAGGCTCGTGGCTGGTCGCTTGAGGGTCAGGCCGCGACCTGACCCTTACCCGGACTTGCCAGCCAAGCTCAGAACTTGCCGGTTTCCTTGAACACTTCGAAAGTAGCGCGGATATGGTCCGCGACCGCCTTCACCGGCGCACTGGCGTCCGGCGTCACCACCATGGCCAGGTTGTAGGTGCCGATATCGGGCATGCCGTCCTTCGGGCTAAGCGCGACCATCTCGTCGCCGAGGAACGATCGCGGCAGCGGCGCGACGGCGAGGTCGGCCATGATGGCGGCGCGCTGGCCGGCCGTGTGCGCGCTCATATAGGCGACGCGGTAGTTGCGGCCCTCGCGGCCGAGCGCCTCGAGGGCGCCGGCCCGCCACACGCAGCCCTCCTCCCACAGCGACACCGGCAGCGGCTCGCGCAGATGCGCGCAGCCGCCCTTGGCGCCGGCCCAGACGATCGGTTCGGTCAACAGCACCTCGGCGCCGAGCGCGCTGGTCTTGTAGGAGTTGGTGAGCAGCGTGATGTCGAGCGCTCGGTCGTCCATGCGCCGGCGCAGATTGATGCTCTGGTCGATGGTGACGTCGACGGCGATCGAGGGATGCGACTGTGCGAAGCGCTTCAGGACATGCGGCAGCACGCGTTCGCCGTAGTCGTCCGGAGAGCCCAGCCGCACCACGCCGACAATGTCGGGGATGATGAACTTCGACACCACCTCGCGGTTGATCGACAACAGCCGGCGGGCATAGCCGAGCAGCATCTCGCCGTCCGTCGTCAGCGTCACCGAGCGCGCGTCGCGCGCGAAGACGGAGCGGCCGAGGATGTCCTCTAGCTTCTTGATCTGCATGGAGACGGCCGACGGCGTACGGAAGACGGCGGTGGCGGCCGTGGTGAAGCTGCCGGTTTCGGCAATCGCCACGAAGGTGCGCAGGACATCGAGATCGAGCAGCGGCAGCGGATGATTGAGTGGGGCGTTCATCGGGATCGGCCTTCAATTTTTCTGATGCGAACGATCATTCCATTTCGTTTGATTGAACATCAGTTTGGGAGGATAGTCAACTCCATCGAAGCAGGCTGTTGCCACAAACAGCCATCAAACGACCCCGGCACGGACCTGCATTCGACAGAAATGAAGCTGAAACAGACTGCCGCCGGGCAACTCCCGGCCCAACGCAAAGGAGAATGAAATGTCCATCCTTTCCTCCATCGGCCGGCTTGCGACCGAATTCACCGCGGCCCGCGCCCGTTACCAGACCGAACGCGCCATCCATGCGCTGCCGATCGAACTGCAGAAGGATATCGGCTGGCCGGAAGCCGCCGATGCCAGGACCGGTGCTCGCCACGGTGTCGGATCCTGGGCTGGAGCAAAGTAAATCGTGTGTATCAAAACCTAAAGGCCTGCCCGGCGGACCCAGCCCGGCAGGCCTCTCTATTTTGTCCAACCGCCTGTTTTGTTTGCATTCAAATGATTTTTCCGAGCCATGCTACGGCTGCATGACGCATATGAACCAATCGCATAACGCTGCTTTTTCGATTTAACGCGTTGTAAACAATCGTAAATCCTGGGCACATTGCCCAAAAATGTCGCAATTGGTGTCGCTTTTCATAACAAGCGCTTCGCTTTTGCGATTTCGTTTTCGTTCGCACAAGCCTATATCAACGCCGCAAACGAGCTGCCCCACTCCATCACGCGAAGGCGACCCGTCTGAGCAACCGAATGGAGATGATTATGAAGCTTCTTGCCCGCCTGTTCCACCGCCGCGAAATGAACCTGACGACCGCGCTCGAGCGCCAGCGCCTTTCGAAGACCATGCCCGGCCAGACCGGCGCCCTGGCCGCCGCGCGCCTCGGTTTCGTCGCCTGATATTGAGACTTTAGCGCGGCGCCTCCCAGCCGACGCTGTGAAGTTGACCTCCCCGCCGCTTCGGCAAGACCGAAGCGGCGTTTCTTTGCCCAGGGGCCGTTCTGCCCGCTCCGGTAGCACATCGGGGCCCATTCCCCAGGCGATTGCCCATTTGCGACCCATGTCGCAAATTTAATTGTCCCAAACCTCTCTAGGCGATTGACAGGAATGGTTTTTCCTGATGTCGCTATGCTATTCGCGACATCCTGTTCGCGTCATGGCCGCGTGAGGTTTCCCGTGAATGCCGTAAAGCACCCGATCAAGAGATCGTTTGTATTTTTCCTCGTCCCCGACTTCACCATGATCGCCTTCGCGACGGCGCTCGATCCGTTGCGCTCGGCCAACCGCATGCTTGGCTACGAGGCCTATAGCTGGCGCCTGGCGAGTATCGACGGCAAGCCTGTGCGCGCCTCGAACGGCGTCGAATGCGCCGTCAACACCTCGCTTGAGGAGGAGCGCAGGAAAATGGCCGGACCGGACCGGCCGAACATGGCCATCGTCTGCAGCGGCGTCAATGTCGAGCGCTACCAGAACAAGTCGGCCTTCGCCTGGCTGCGCGAGGAATACAATCGCGGCGTCGCCGTCGGCGGGTTGTGCACGGGCGCGCATATCCTTGCCGCCGCCGGCCTGTTGTCCAACAAGCGCTGTGCCATCCATTGGGAGAATCTGCCCGGCTTTTCCGAGGCCTTCCCCAAGGCCAACGTCTTTGCCGACCTGTTCGAGATCGACCAGAACATCTACACCTGCGCCGGCGGCACCGCCGCGCTCGACATGATGCTGAAGCTGATCGGCGACGATTTCGACGAGAGCCTCGTCAACCGCGTCTGCGAGCAGGTGCTGACCGACCGCGTGCGCAGCCCGACCGACCGCCAGCGCCTGCCGCTGCGCGCCCGCCTCGGCGTGCAGAATTCCAAGGTTCTGACCATCATCGAACTGATGGAAGCGAACCTCTCCGAGCCGCTGTCGCTGATCGAGATCGCCGACCATGTCGATCTCTCGCGCCGACAGATCGAGCGCCTGTTCCGCACCGAGATGGGCCGTTCGCCCGCCCGCTACTACCTGGAGATCCGGCTCGACCGCGCCCGCCATCTCTTGATCCAGTCGTCGATGCCGGTGGTCGAGGTGGCGGTGGCCTGCGGCTTCGTCTCCGCCTCGCATTTCTCCAAATGCTACCGCGAGCTCTATGCCCGCTCGCCGCAGCAGGAACGCGTCGACCGCAAGCAGCTGCTGGCGGCCTGACCCTCATAGGTGTCCAAAAAAGGCTAGATCGCTGGAGCGGCTTCCCGCTCCAGCTGGGATAGTTTTAGTACCTCTCGCCGCAGTAGCATTCGGCCGATGAGATGCGATCGTTCCAGCCGGTATTGCTGAAATCGCGGACCCTGCGATTGAGCTCGATCGACCGACCTCGCATCCTCGTATCCGAATAGGCGACGAGGGTGCAGCCGCGGCTCACGATCACCGAGGAGACGCGATCGTTCCAGAACTGGCCGCCACGAAAGCTCACCGAATCGTCCGCTCCCAATTCCAGCGCGCGGCCGCGAAAATTCGAGTGCTCGAACATGATGCAGCCCGCATCGCCGTAATACTGAGCACTGGCGCTGCCGGCGCAAAACACCGATGCGGCCGCCATCAGGATTGCGACAGATTTCATGGGACGTCTCCTCGTTTGCGCATGGAAGCCGTATGATCGGCACGGCGCGACGACTTTGCATGGCCGACACCGGACAGGCAAGCCGGGGCATGACAACTAGCGGCTGTCGAACATCCAGCTGCGGTCGCGCCACATTTTCTCGCCGACCTGACAATCCACGATCGGCTTGTCCTGGGCGAGCACCATCGGCGGATCAGCTGCCTCATCGGCCGCCCGTTGCGGCGAACCTGGACCGGCAAGCTCCAGCACCAGCTTGCGGCGGATCGCTTCCGGAAACTGCGTCCAGTCGTTGACCGGGATCATGAAGGCGCCGGGACCACCGATGACGCAGTCGCTGTAATAGCGGTCGAGATCATTGACGTCGTAGGCGCCGGTGAAGCCGCCGCGCGTCATCAACGGCAGCCCGTTGATGGTGATGCCCTGGCTCACCACGATATCCCGCGCGAGGTTGACGGGCGCCCCCTGGTTGTTGGGCCCGTCGCCGGAAATGTCGATGACGCGCTTGACGCCCTGAAAGCCGCTTTCGGCGAAAAGATCGCTGCCGAATTCCAGCGCGCCGGAAATCGAGGTGCGCCTGGCGCTGTCCGGCGGGTGGGCGTTGAGCTGCTCGACCACGCGCTCGGCATCGGCCCGGTTGGCGATCGCCGTCCACGGCACGATGACCCGCTGCCAGTTGCTGCCCGCCCATTCGACATAGGTGACGGCGATCTTGCCATAGGCGCCGTCGGCAATCGCCTTGAGCACCAGATCGTGCGTCAGCGCCGCCGCGTAGCCATGGCGCTGGATCTCGAGCTCTTCAGGCGACATCGACAACGAGACGTCGACGGCAAGCACCAGCTCGATGTCGACGGATTCCGCGGAGGATGCGGGCGTCGCGCAAAGTGCCGACGCCAGCGCGGCGCAGAACGGAAGGAGATGTCTTGCACTGGCAAAAGCAGACATGCCGCGACGGTAAGCGAGAATCGCGGCCGGACAAAGCGAAAAGCCCGGCGGGGGCCGGGCTTCTCGTGCGCTTGGAAAACTCAGCTGCGCGGCTTCAGACTCTCCGGATCGTAGAGCGGCTTGTAGCCGACGCCGGCAACCTCGACCGGATAGGTCTCGCCGAAATACTCGACCTGCAGCTTGCGCCCTTCCTGGGCGTAGGCCCAGGGCAGATAGGCAAGCGCGATGTTCTTGCCGATGGTCGGGCCGTAGGCGACCGAGGTGGTGAAGGAGCGGCGGCCGAGTTCGTCGACCAGCGTCTCGCCGGTCGCGGGGTCCAGCACCGGCATGGTGCCGACCGGATAGCGCGCGACGCCGTTCGCATCGATGTTGTCGGTCATCACCAGCGTGCACAGCATCGCCGGCTGATGCTCGCGGGCGCGATACTCCACATGCTTGGCCTTGCCGCAGAAATCGTTCTCCTTGACCTTCGGACGTGCAAGGTCGGCCTCGAGCAGATTGTACTCGGTCAACAGGTCGGCGTTCTGCAGCCGCAGGCTCTTTTCCATGCGGCGCGTGTTGGCATAGGTCTCGACGCCGAACGGCATGACGCCGGTCGAACGCAGCGCGTCCCAGACGGCGAGGCCATCCTCGTAGCGCATGTGCAGTTCCCAACCCTGCTCGCCGACATAGGAGATGCGGAACGCCGTCACATCCTTGCCGCCGATCCGGATCGGCTTGATCGCGGCGAAGGGGAAATTCTCCGGCGTCAGCCCGTTCGGATCCTCGACCACCTTCTGCAGAGTGGTGCGCGCGTTCGGGCCCCAGATGCCGATGGTGACGTATTTTTCGGTCACGTCGGTGACGGTGACGTCGAAGCCCTTGTCCTGCGCGGTGCGCTGCATGTAGCGGAAGTCGCGCGGACCGGCGTCGGCGCCGTCGATCACACGGCAGCGGTCGGCCATGCGGATGACGGTGAAGTCGGCGCGCACCATGCCTTCCTCGTCGAGGAAGTGGGTGTAGATGCCCTTGCCGATGTTGTTGTCGCCGCCGATCTTGGCCGCGCACAGCCATTCGAGCAGCGCGACATGGTCGGGCCCTTCGACGTCATACATCGAGAAATGCGACAGGTTGACGATACCGCAATCCTCGCTCATCGCCAGATGCTCGGCATTGGAGACGCGCCAGAAGTGGCGGTTGTCCCATTCGTTCTGGCGCACCGGCACGCGGTTGCCGTATTTCTCCAGCAGATACTCGTTGGCGGCATAACCGTGGGCGCGCTCCCAGCCGCCGAGTTCCATGAAATAGCCGCCGAGTTCCTTCTCGCGCTCCCAGAACGGCGAGCGGCGTATGTTGCGGCCCTTCGAGAACGGCTCGCGCGGATGCACAGCCGGATTGTAGACCTTCATCGCCGTCTCGGTGCAGCGCTCCCAGATGAACTCTTCCTTCGTCTGGTGCGGGTAGAAGCGCGCATAGTCGATTGCGTGATGGTCGATCGAGGTGCGGCCGTCGGTCATCCAGTCGGCGATCAGCTTGCCCATGCCGGGGCCGTCCTTGACCCAGATGGCGACGGCGTACCACAGGCCCCTCACCTTCTGGCTCTCGCCCATCGATGGGCCGCCGTCGGTGGTCACCTGCAGCAGGCCGTTGAAGGAATGGCTCTCATTGTAGCCGAGCTCGCCCAAGATCGGCGTCAGCTCCATGGCGCGTTCCAGCGGCGCCAGGATCTGCTCCATGTCGAGATCGCGCTGCGACGGCGACAGCCGCGCCTGGTCCTTTTCGAGCAGGTCGCGCGGGTGGCAGAGACGCGGATTGTTCTCTTCGTAATAGCCCCACTCGATCTGCCCGCCCTCGGCGGTCTTGGGATCGCCGGTGTCACGCATATAGGCCGAATTGCCCTGGTCGCGCAGCAGTGGCCAGCCGATCTCCTTGCCGGTGCCGGCGAACTCGTTGTAGGGGCCGAAGAAGGTCAGCGGATGGTCGATCGGCATCACCGGCAGGTCCTCGCCGACCAGCGCCGCGGTCAAACGGCCCCAGATGCCGGTGCAGACGACCACATAGTCGGCCATGATCGTTCCGCGCTCGGTCACCACGCCCTTGATGCGCCCGTTCTCGACGATCAGCGACTTGGCCGAGGTGTTGGCGAAAGACTGGAGCTTGCCGGAGGCCACACCCTGGTCGACGAGCTTGCCGGCGACCGTCTGCGAGCGCGGAATGACCAGGCCGGCATCCGGATCCCACAAGCCGCCCTGCACCATGCTCTCTTCGATCAGCGGAAACTTTTCCTTGATCTCGGCCGGCTCGATCAGCCGCGCCCGGGTGCCGAAGGATTTGGCCGAAGCGATCTTGCGCTTGATCTCCGCCATGCGGCTGTCGTCGCCGACGCGCGCGACTTCGAGGCCGCCAATGCGCGCGTAATGGCCCATCTTCTCGTAAAAATCGATCGAATAGAGCGTTGTCCAGCAGGACAGGAAGTCATGGCTGGTCGTGTAGCAGAAGTCGGACGCGTGCGCCGTCGAGCCGATATCGGTCGGGATGCCGGACTTGTCGATGCCGACAATGTCGTCCCATCCGCGCTCGATCAGGTGATGGGCGATGGAAGCGCCCACGATCCCGCCCAGCCCGACGATGACGACCTTCGCCTTTTCCGGAAACCCTGCCATTGCCCGTGACTCCAAAGTGGTAAAGCGGGCGGACTATAGGGCGGAGCGGTGTCGCGATTGAAGCCTGTTTGCGACATTACGAAAAGACCGAGCGACCCTGACGACCGAACATGCTTCCTTCGGACGCCACAGGCGAGGATTTTTGCCATGCGACGGAGTCAGTCGGACCGCTCCATGAGCTTCTGGAAGACAAGCTGCTTACCTTCGCGCACGCTGTCTTCAAGCGGCTTCGCCTTCGCCAGATGCGCGGCGATCGCGCTGGCCAGCATGCATCCCGTCCCACGCATCGATGCTGCAAGGCGTGGTGTGTCGAAGCGGAGTGGTTCTTGGTTCGAGCGCAACAGAATGTCGGTCGATCGCGGTCCCGATGCATGACCGCCCTTGATCAGCAGGGCCTGCGCACCTGCGCCGAGCAATTCCTGACCCTGCCTGATCGCGCCATCCTCGTCGGTTGCGCGTTCCGCCGGGACAAGAAGCGCCAGCTCGATGAGATTGGGCGTGACCAAGCGGCAAAGCGGCATCAGGTCATGCTTCATCGCCGCGACCGCGTCAGCTTCCAGCAGCGCCCGGCCTGAGGTGGAGGCCAACACCGGATCGAGTATTGCCGGCACCCGAGGACTTTCGCGCAGCACGGCCGCAACGGCCACGACGGTCTCGGCAGTCGCCAGCATGCCGATCTTGATGGCGACCACCTCGTTGGCCTGCAGCGCGGCGCGCATCTGGTCGGCCACCAGGCGTGGCGATGAGCGGTGTATTTGCGCCACGCTTTCTTGCGTCTGTACTGTCAGCGCGGTCACGGCCAGGCAGGTGCGCACGCCAAGCGAAGAGATCGTCTCGATATCGCGTGCAAGTCCGGCACCCCCGCTGGAGTCGGATCCGGCAATGACAAGGACGTGCGGTTCTTGCCTCAGCGCCATCGCTCCGTCTTTGCGATCCATTCCCGCGTGCGCGCCTCGGGATCGGCATTCAATGTGATGTCAGTCACAACCGCCGCGCTGTCGGCGCCAGCCGCAAAGACATTGTCGAGCCGGTCAGGGTTGAGGCCGCCGATGGCGACCAAGGGGATTGGCGCGACCCGGCGCTTCCACTCGCCGATCCGCTCCAGCCCTTGCGGCACCCATTTCATCTTCTTCAGGATGGTGGCATAGACGGGACCGAGCGCGATGTAGTCGGGCTTGGCGGCGATGGCCGTTTCCAGTTCGGCATGATTGTGCGTGCTGAGCCCGAGCCTCATACCGGCTGCGCGTATCGCCGAGAGGTCGGCGGTCTGCAGATCCTCCTGGCCGAGATGGATGAAGTCGCAACCTTCCTCGATTGCCAGTTGCCAGTGGTCGTTGACGATGAGCTGGCATTGGTGCTCGGCACACAAGGCTTTCGCCTTGCGGATTTCGGCGCGCAGTCCGGCCTCGTCCATAGCCTTGATGCGCAACTGAACCAACCTGACGCCGAGGGGCGCCAACCGTTCGATCCACGCGGCGCAATCGACGATCAGGTAGAAGGGATCGAGCTTCATACGAAAACCGCCCTGCCGAATGTCGGCGTCGACGGCATCGCGACCTCGCGCGGTTCGAGCATTCCCGAGCGGAACGCCTCATGGCCGGCTTCCACCGCCTTGCCGAATGCGCGCGCCATGCCGACCGGGTCGGCAGCCTTGGCGACCGCCGTATTCAGCAGCACCGCATCGAAGCCGAGTTCCATCACGGTCGCGGCATGTGATGGCCGGCCCAATCCCGCGTCGACGATCAGCGGGATGCCAGGGAAATGTGCGCGCATCGATCGCAGCGCCGGGATGTTGACCGGCCCCAGCGCCGAACCGATGGGCGCGCACCACGGCATCAGGACCTTGCAGCCCGCCTCAAGCAGCCGTTCGGCGACGACGAGGTCGTCGGTGGTGTAGGGGAATACCGAAAAGCCGTCCTCGCTGAGGATGCGCGCCGCCTCGACCAGGCCGAACACATCCGGCTGCAGCGTGTCGTGGTTGCCAATCACTTCCAGCTTGATCCAGTTCGTGCCGAACACTTCGCGTGCCATCTTCGCGGTCGTGACCGCTTCCTTGACGGAATGGCAGCCGGCGGTGTTGGGCAGGATTTTCGTGCCAAGCGTGCTGATCAGCGCCCAGAATTTCTCGCCGGCTTTGCCGCCCGCCATCTCCCGCCGCAAGGAGACGGTCAGCACCGATGTGCCCGACGCCGTAACCGCATCGGCAAGGATGGCTGGCGACGGATATTGCGCCGTTCCGAGAAGCAGACGAGAGGGAAGCGTCGTCCCGAAAAGCTCCAGCATCGCTAGCCTCCCTGCATGGGCGAGAGGATTTCGATCCGGTCGCCGTCGCTCAAATGGAATTCCGCCCGATGGGCTTTGTGCACGAGGTCGCTGTTGACGGCCGTTGCCAGCCAATCGCCCTCATAGTCGAGCGCCGCAAGCAGCGCCGCCAGGGTTGTCGCCGTGATCTCGAGCGCTTCGCCGTTCACGATCAGTTTCATGTGTAGACTCCACAGGTTCGTGCTGCCTGAAGACAATTTCGGCTGCTTGCCGTGCCATGGCAGGCGCCAGAAGAAAGCCATGACGATAGAGGCCGTTGATCCTGACGGTGTCGCCGCTGGTTTCGACGCGCGGCAGGTTGTCTGGAAAGGCCGGGCGAACGCCGACGCCGGTCTCAAGGACCTCCGCCTCGCCAAAGGCCGGATGGAGCGCGCAGGCAGCGCTGAGCAACTCCATGATCGAACGGGCCGTGATCGATCCCCCGGACTGGCTTTCGATCATCGTCGCACCGATCATGAAACGGTGGTCGGCGCGCGGCACGATGTAGAGCGGAAAGCGCGGATGAAGCAGCCGGACCGGCCGCGACAGCGAGACGTCGGGCGCACGCAGGATCAGCATCTCGCCGCGCACGCCGCGCAGCCTGTCGTCGACAGCGGCCATTCCCGTGCAGTCGATCCGGCGATCGAAACCGCACACCTGCCTGATATCGGCGCCGAAGTGGAATGCGGCGCCCATGGCCGCGAGCCGGTCATGAAGTTTCGCCATCGCCTGGCGCGGGTCGAGGTGGGCCTCGTCGGGGAAGAGCAGCCCACGACGGAAGCGGCCGGCAAGGTCGGGCTCGAGGCGCGCGACTTGGTCTTCATCGACACGCCGGTGACCCGTCGTGCGGCTGGCGAAGCGGTCGAGCTCGCCCGCATCGCGCGGCGCGGCCACGACCAGCGTTCCGGCCCGCGTCACCTGGCCGGGCGTCGCCGCATCCCACCAGTCGGCGGCGTCGCGTCCGAGATCGAGCACCGGCTGCTCGGCGCTTTCACGCTCGCACCAGGGCGCCAGCATGCCGCCGGCGAACCACGACGCATTGCCGCCAAGGCCGGGCCTTGTCTCCGCAACCGTCACAGTCGCGCCGCGGATGGCGAGCTCGAAGGCGGCGGTGAGGCCGGCGACGCCGGCCCCATTGACCAGCACCTTCATGACGGCTCACGCCCCTGTGGTATGAGCGGTGCGCCGATCTCGTCCGCCGGCACATAGAGATCGCCGCCCTCACGGTATTTCAGCGCCATCGCCGCCATGCCTTCTTTCTGTGCCTCGGCCCGGATGTCGTGGGAAATGCGCATGGAGCAGAATTTCGGCCCGCACATCGAGCAGAAATGCGCCAGCTTGTGCGCCTCCTTGGGCAAGGTCTCGTCGTGGAACGAGCGCGCCGTTTCGGGGTCGAGCGACAGGTTGAACTGGTCTTCCCAGCGGAACTCGAACCGCGCGCGGGAAAGAGCATCGTCCCTGACCTTCGCCGCAGGGTGGCCCTTGGCGAGATCCGCGGCGTGTGCGGCGATCTTATAGGTGATCACGCCGGTCTTGACGTCATTACGGTCGGGCAGGCCGAGATGCTCCTTCGGCGTGACGTAGCAGAGCATTGCCGTGCCGAACCAGCCGATCATGGCAGCACCTATGCCGGAGGTGATGTGATCGTAGCCCGGCGCGATGTCCGTGGTGAGCGGCCCCAGCGTATAGAACGGCGCCTCGCCGCAGACGGCGAGCTGCTTGTCCATGTTCTGCTTGATCTTGTGCATCGGCACATGACCGGGCCCCTCGATCATCACCTGGCAGTCCTTGGCCCAGGCGATCTGAGTCAGTTCGCCTAGCGTTTCCAGCTCGGCGAACTGCGCGGCGTCGTTGGCGTCGGCGATCGAGCCCGGACGAAGGCCGTCGCCTAGTGAGAACGACACGTCGTAGGCACGGCAGATGTCGCAGATCTCGGCGAAGTGTTCGTAGAGGAAGCTCTCCCGGTGATGGTGCAGGCACCATTTGGCCATGATCGAGCCACCGCGCGAGACGATCCCGGTCACCCGGTCGACGGTCAGCGGGATATAGTGCAGCCGCACGCCGGCGTGGATGGTGAAATAGTCTACGCCCTGCTCGGCCTGCTCGATCAGCGTGTCGCGGTACACCTCCCAGGTCAGGTCCTCGGCGATGCCGCCCACCTTTTCCAGCGCCTGGTAAAGCGGCACCGTGCCGATCGGCACAGGCGCATTGCGCACGATCCATTCGCGAATGTTGTGGATGTTGCGGCCCGTCGACAGGTCCATCACCGTGTCGGCGCCCCAGCGGATCGCCCACACCATCTTCTCGACCTCTTCGGCCATCGACGAGGTGACGGCGGAGTTGCCGATATTGGCGTTGATCTTGACCAGGAAATTGCGCCCGATGATCATCGGCTCGCTCTCGGGATGATTGATGTTGGCGGGAATGATCGCCCGTCCGCGCGCCACCTCGTCGCGCACGAATTCCGGCGTCACGAAGTCGGGGATTGCCGCGCCGAAGGCTTCTCCGTCGCGCTCGAGCTTGCCGCGCAGGGCCTCGCGGCCCAGATTCTCGCGGATCGCGACGAACTCCATCTCGGGCGTGATGATGCCGGCGCGCGCATAGGCAAGCTGGGTCACCGCCTTGCCGGCTTTCGCCCGCAGCGGGCGATTGCGGATCGGAAATTCCGGCGTCAGGCGCTCGCCTGTCGCGAACCCGTTGTCTTCCGGCCGTACATGGCGGCCGTCATAGGCTTCGACATCGCCGCGTGCTGTAACCCATTCGTGGCGAAGCCGGGCAAGGCCCTTTTCGATGTTGGTTTCGACAGCCGGGTCGGTATAGGCGCCGGATGGATCGTAAACGGTAACGGGCGGCTCGCCGGCCGTCGGATGGACAGAGATCTCGCGCATCGGCACTTTGATCTGGGGGTGGAGGCTGCCTTGCTTGTGGATCTTGCGCGAGGCGGGCAACGGCCCCGTCGACACGGTGGGGGTAAGGGCATTCATCTTGAGGCTCCTTTGCTCATGCATTGGAGACCCAGTTCTGTGCCGGAAGGATGAAAAGACGCTTTGGTCGCCCTGCCGAAACAGGACCTCGGGCATAGACTCCCGCAAAGCGCTTGCACCGTCCCTACGCCAGTATGAACTGGATCAGGTTCAACGGGTCACTGCGCCGCGAAAGCCAGCAGTATCTCAGCCCCTTGCCGGGACTCCCCTGGTGATTGCCTCAGGTTGGACGGGCCGGCGCCGCTTTGTCAAGCCGTGTTCGGCCGGCGCGGCGGCGGGAGAGACTTGCCCTTGTGGACGGGAGGTCGGCGAAACTCAGGCGAAAGCCCAGACGTCCTCGGCCTGGAAGCCGACCTGGTAGCCAGCGGTCTTCAGCTTGACCACCACCTGGCCGATCTCGGCCGCCGGCAGCGCGCCGACTTCGATCTTGATCATGCCGGGACGGTAGCGCTTGAGGTCGAGCTGCTCGAACACCATCCAGTCGGCGCCCTCGCAATCGACGAGGAAGGCGTCGATATAGGCAATGCCGTTGCGGTCGAGCAGCGTCTGCAGTGTCTCCGACGGCACCTCGATGTCCTTGAGGTGCGGCGCGAACTTGTTGAAGTTGGCGTCCGCCTCGCCCCAGGCGTTCTTGCCCGACATCAGATT
>NZ_RZOF01000129.1:0-15097 GCF_003998955.1 Mesorhizobium sp. M4B.F.Ca.ET.017.02.2.1
CGCGGTCATCCTGTCGTTTCTGCGCATCGCGCCCAAGGCGGTCGGCGGCGCCGCGGTCGAGGACAGCGACGCCAGGCCGCTATCCGAGATCGTCACCCAGCCGCGTTTCGTCGCGGCGCTGTTCTGCGTCGTCGGCAGCTATGCGCTGATGAGCTTCGTCATGACCGGCGCGCCGCTCGCCATGGTCGGCTGCGGCCTGTCGACGGATGATGCCACGCTTGGCATTTCCTGGCATGTGATGGCGATGTTCGGGCCGAGTTTCTTCACCGGCTCGCTGATCCACCGCTTCGGCGCCGAGCGCATCGTCGCCGCCGGCCTCGTGTTGCTGATCGGCTGCGCCGCGGTCGCTTTGTCAGGCCTGGCGCTGTGGCAGTTCTGGACGGCGCTGATCCTGCTCGGCCTCGGCTGGAATTTCGGCTTCATCGGCGCAACCTCGATGGTCGCCGCCAGCTACCGCCCGTCGGAAAAGAGCAAGGTGCAGGGCTTCCATGATTTCGTCCTGTTCGGCTCCGTCGCCTTCGCCTCGCTGATGTCCGGCGCGGTCTACAACGCCTGGGGCTGGGCGATGCTCAACTGGCTGGTGTTCCCGGTCTGCGCGCTCTGCTTCGTTGCGCTCGGAGCGTTGAAGGTGACGAGCTTGCGCGCAGCCAACTGACACCACCCTGTCCTGTACCGGCGCTGCCACGTTGGGCCAGCCCGTATAAAATTATTGCGTGTATCCCTGTTGTTATGAAACCGTGTGCCCCGACGGGGCGTTGAAGCCATGCTCATATGCGGCAACCGAATCCGGTTCACAGCAAGGGATTTCACCATGTTTTCAATCAAGCTTCTGGCTGGCGCCGCGCTTGCGCTCGGCATCACCGCTGCCTCGGCAAACGCTCAGGTCGTCGTGTCGTCGAAGATCGACACCGAGGGTGGCGTGCTCGGCAACATCATCCAGCTCGTGCTGAACGCCAACAACATCAAGACCACCGACCGTATCCAGCTCGGCGGCACGCCGGTGGTGCGCAAGGCGATCACCGCCGGCGAGATCGACATCTATCCGGAATATACCGGCAATGCCGCTTTCTTCTTCGAGAAGGCCGACGATCCGGTCTGGAAGGATGCCGCCAAGGCCTATGAGGCGGCCAAGAAGCTCGACTACGACGCCAACAAGATCGTCTGGCTGTCGCCATCGCCGGCCAACAACACCTGGGCGATCGCGCTGCGCAAGGAGGTCGCCGACGAGAACAAGCTGGCGACGCTCACCGACTTCGGCAAGTACGTGGCGGGCGGCGGCAAGGTCGTGCTTGCGGCCTCGGCCGAATTCGTCAATTCGGCGGCCGCCTTGCCGGCCTTCCAGACCACCTACGGCTTTGCGCTGAAGCCCGACCAGTTGATCACGCTCTCCGGCGGCGACACCGCGGCGACCATCGCGGCTGCCGCGAACCAGACCAACGGCGCCAATGCCGCCATGGTCTACGGCACCGACGGCGGCATCGCGCCTTCCGGCCTCGTCGTCCTCGACGACGACAAGGGTGTGCAGCCGGTCTACCAGCCGGCGCCGATCATCCGCGAGGCGGTGCTGAAGGAGCATCCCGAGATCGAGACGCTGCTGAAGCCGGTGTTCGCCAAGCTCGACCTCGTCACGCTGCAGGAACTCAACGGCCGCGTGCAGGTCGGCGGCGAGCCGGTCAAGGGCGTCGCCGAGGACTTTCTGAAGAAGAACGGGTTTTTGAAGTAGTCGCGATCGCGTCGAAGAAACGTACGCCGGTGCGAGGCGCCCCCCTCTGTCCTGCCGGACATCTCCCCCACAAGGGGGGAGATTGGCAGCTTCATCGCCGTCGCTTCTCTTGCCACGCTGGGGATTGGCGAAAGCCCGCGCGACATCTGATCTCCCCCCAAGTGGGGGAGATGTCCGGTAGCACAGAGGGGGCCGCGAAGGAACGAGGCCTTCCTATTTCTGCCTCTCCGAATTGCTGCGCGAGCAGCCGATGACCCTCCGTTTCGACAAGCTCGGCGTGGTCATCGCCGCGATCGCGGCCTATGCGGCGTTGCTTGCCCCCTTCGCCACCTTCCGTGCCAACCGCATCGTGCCCGGCCAGGCGCGCTCCATTCTGGAAGCGCTGCCGTCTGCCACCGGGCCGCTGCTGCTGGCGATCGTCATCGCCGGCGCGCTGATCGCGCTGCTGAAGACGCCGCTGCTGCTCCGGCTTGCCGCCGGCGTCGTGGCGCTTGCAGCGCTTGCCATCCTCATCGGCACGGCCGGCAGTTTCCTCACCCCGGCAGGCAACACCTTTGCCCGCGTCTCGCCGGCCTCCGGCTTCTGGCTGCTGATCTTTGCCTTCACGCTGCTGCTCGCCGATGTACTGACCAGGCTCGATCTGTCGCCCTGGGCGCGCGTCGGTGTGCTCATCGCCGCCGCGCTGGCGATCGGCCTGCTTCTGGTGTCGAGGCAATGGGATAGCCTGTCGATCCTCAAGGAATACGCCAACCGCGCCGACAGTTTCTGGGCCGAAGGCGCCAAGCACATCACGCTGGCGCTGGGCTCGCTGGCGGCGGCGGTGGTGGTCGGCCTGCCGCTCGGCATCCTGTGCCACCGCGTCGAGAGGCTGCGGGCCGGCGTGCTCAACGTGCTCAATATCATCCAGACCATTCCCTCGATCGCGCTGTTCGGCCTGCTGATCGCGCCGCTCGGCTGGGTCGCGACCCATGTGCCCGGCGCCGGCGCTTTGGGCATCCGCGGCATCGGCACCGCGCCAGCCTTCGTCGCGCTGTTCCTCTATTCGCTGCTGCCGGTGGTGGCCAACACCGTGGTCGGCCTCGCCGGCGTGCCGCGCGCCGCCAACGACGCCGCCCGCGGCATGGGCATGACCGACCGCCAGCGGCTGTTCGACGTCGAATTCCCACTCGCCTTCCCGGTGATCCTGACCGGCATCCGCATCGTTCTGGTGCAGAACATCGGCCTTGCCACCATCGCCGCGCTGATCGGCGGCGGCGGCTTTGGCGTGTTCGTCTTCCAGGGCGTCGGTCAGACCGCGATGGATCTGGTGCTGCTCGGCGCGGTGCCGACCGTGGCGCTGGCCTTCGCCGCCGCCATCATCCTCGACGCCATCATCGAAATGACCTCCATCAGACGACATGAGGCAAGCCCGGCATGATCGAGATCGAAGGTATCACCAAGCGCTATGGCGAAACCACAGTGGTCGACGATGTGTCGATGGCGATCGAGCCGCGCACTGTTTGCGTCATCGTCGGCACGTCCGGCTCCGGCAAGACGACATTGCTCAGGATGATCAACCGGCTGGTCGAGCCGACCGCGGGCGTCATCAAGCTCGACGGCGCCGACAACCGCTCGCTGCCGGGTTACGAGCTGCGCCGCAGCATCGGCTACGCCATCCAGGGCCATGGCCTGTTTCCGCATCGCACGGTGGCGCAAAACATCGCCACGGTGCCGCTGCTGCTCGGCTGGGACAGGGACCGCATCAAGCGCCGTGTCGACGAGCTGATGACGCTCTACCAGCTCGATCCGCAGGCCTATGGGCCGCGTTACCCGCACGAGCTCTCCGGCGGCCAGCAGCAGCGCGTCGGCGTTGCGCGCGCGCTGGCCGCCGAGCCGAACGTGCTTTTGATGGACGAGCCGTTCGGCGCGCTTGACCCGATCATCCGCAACAAGGCGCAGGAGGACCTGCTGGCCATCCAGAAGCGCTTCGGCACCACCATCATCCTCGTCACCCACGACATGGAGGAAGCCGTGCATCTGGGCGACAAGATCGCCGTCATGGATGCCGGCAAGCTGGTGCAATACGCAAAACCCGCCGAGATCCTGGCGAAGCCGGCCAGCGCCTTCGTCGAGACGCTTGTCGGCGCCAGCGAGAAACCGTTCCGGCTGCTGTCGCTTGGCCGCGTCGGCGATGCCGTCGAGAAGGGGACCGCCGAGGGCGAAGCGATCCCGGCCGAGGCCAGCCAGCGCGATGCGCTGGCCGAGCTGCTTTGGTCGGGTCGCCCGGCGCTGCCGGTGAAGGATGGCGACGGCAAGCCGCTTGGCCGGGTCACCGTCGATGGGCTGGTCAGGCGCGCCGCGAGGCCTGCATGAAAGCTTGGCTGCCATCGCTGCTCCGGCTTCTCCTGGTGGTGCTGCTTGTCGCCTTCGTCACCAACCCAGCCTTGTTCGAGCCGCTGCTCAAGCCGCTGACCGAGAACGGCGCGCCGGCGATCTACAACCAGGGCAGCTTGCTGACGCTGACGCTGCTGCATCTGAGGACCGTGCTGATCGCCACGGTCGCCGCAACCATCGTTGCGGTCGCGCTTGCCATTCTGGTCACCAGGCCGGCCGGAGCGGAGTTCCTGCCGCTGTCGCGCAGCCTGGTCAACATCGGCCAGACCTTTCCGCCTGTCGCCGTGCTGGCACTTGCCGTGCCGGCCGTCGGCTTCGGCGAGAAGCCGACGCTGATTGCGCTCTTCCTCTATGGCCTGCTGCCGATCTTCGAGAACGCGCTGACGGCTCTCACCACCCTGCCGGGCAATGTCATGGAAGCGGCGCGCGGCGCCGGCATGACCGCCTGGCAGAGGCTGGTCAAGGTCGAGCTGCCGCTCAGCGCGCCGATCATCCTCGGCGGCATCCGGCTTTCGGTGGTCATCAGCCTCGCCACCGCCACCATTGGTTCGACGGTTGCGGCCAAGACGCTTGGCGAGGTGATCATCGCCGGCCTGCTGTCGAACAATCTCGCCTTCGTGCTGCAGGGCGGCCTGATCGTCGCTGCACTTGCCGTGCTGATCTATGACGGCCTGTCGGCCATCGAGCGCTACGCGGCGCGTCGGATGGGGCAGGGGGCGGTTTAGCGACAAATGTCGGGACCGATCGGGCGGGACCGAGACTGAAGGGCCTGTCGAGAGGCGACGCCGGATCCGTGCGGCGACTGATGACCCCACGTCATTTCAATCGATCTAAAAGGACGGTCACGACGGCAGGTTTGCCATCGCCTTCGCCTTTTGGGCGAAAGCCGGGCAAAAACCGAACAATATCTTGACGTTCCCAGCCCTGTTTCGCATACAGCCCAGCCAAGGGGTGGATTCCGCCTGGCGGCGTGCATCCCCGTTCCAACGGCCCAGGGAGGGGTTCTTTTGGGCCATCAATCGAGGAAAATTCGGCAATGACCATCATTTACGCCGTCATCGCCTGCGGCCTGCTTTCAGTCCTTTACGCTATTTGGGCGACCCGTTCGGTCCTTGCGTCCGATCAGGGCAATCAGCGCATGCAGGAAATCTCCGCAGCCATCCGCGAGGGCGCCCAGGCCTACCTGGCGCGCCAATACACCACCATCGCCGTCGTCGGCATCGTCGTGCTCCTGCTTGCCTGGTGGTTGCTGTCGATCACCTCGGCCATCGGCTTCCTGATCGGCGCCGTGCTCTCGGGCGCCGCCGGCTTCATCGGCATGCACGTTTCCGTGCGCGCCAATGTGCGCACCGCGCAGGCCGCCTCCAACAGCCTTGCCGCCGGCCTCGACATCGCCTTCAAGTCGGGCGCCATCACCGGCATGCTGGTGGCGGGTCTGGCACTGCTCGGCGTCTCGATCTACTACTTCATCCTGACCGGTCCGATGGGCCTCCAGCCGAATGACCGCATCGTCATCGACGCGCTGGTCTCGCTCGGTTTCGGCGCCTCGCTGATCTCGATCTTCGCCCGTCTCGGCGGCGGCATCTTCACCAAGGGCGCCGACGTCGGCGGCGATCTCGTCGGCAAGGTCGAAGCCGGCATTCCCGAGGACGATCCGCGCAACCCCGCCACCATCGCCGACAATGTCGGCGACAATGTCGGCGACTGCGCCGGCATGGCGGCCGACCTGTTCGAGACCTACGCCGTCACCGTCGTCGCCACCATGGTTCTCGCTGCTATCTTCTTCGGCGGCACTGCCATTTTGGCCGACACCATGCTCTATCCGCTCGCCATCTGCGGCGCCTGCATCCTGACCTCGATCGTCGGCACCTTCTTCGTCAAGCTCGGCTCCAACGGTTCGATCATGGGCGCGCTTTACAAGGGCCTGATCGTCACCGGCCTGCTGTCGATCGTCGGCCTTGGCGCCGCCACGTCGCTCACCATCGGCTGGGGTGATATCGGCACCGTCGCCGGCATCGCCATCACCGGCAAGAACCTGTTCATATGCGGCCTGATCGGCTTGGCTGTGACCGGCCTGATCGTGGTGATCACCGAATACTACACCGGCACCAACAAGCGCCCGGTCAACTCCATCGCCCAGGCGTCGGTGACCGGCCACGGCACCAACGTCATCCAGGGCCTTGCTGTCTCGCTGGAATCGACGGCGCTGCCGGCGATCGTTATCGTCGGCGGCATTATTGCGACCTACCAGCTCGGCGGCCTGTTCGGCACCGCGATCGCCGTCACCACCATGCTCGGCCTTGCCGGCATGATCGTGGCGCTCGACGCCTTCGGCCCGGTCACCGACAATGCCGGCGGCATCGCCGAAATGGCCGGCCTGCCCAAGGAAGTGCGCCACTCGACCGACGCGCTCGACGCGGTCGGCAACACCACCAAGGCGGTGACCAAGGGCTATGCCATCGGCTCGGCCGGTCTCGGCGCGCTGGTGCTGTTCGCCGCCTATTCGAACGACCTGAAGTTCTTTGCCGCCAATGGCGACAAATTCCCCTACTTCCAGGGCATGGGCGACGTCTCCTTCGACCTCTCCAACCCCTACGTCGTCGCCGGCCTGATCTTCGGCGGCCTGATCCCGTATCTGTTCGGCGGCATCGCCATGACTGCCGTCGGTCGCGCTGCCGGCTCGATCGTCGAGGAGGTGCGCAAGCAGTTCCGCGAGGACAAGGGCATCATGGCCGGCACCTCGAAGCCCAACTACGCCCGCGCCGTCGACCTTCTGACCAGGGCGGCGATCCGCGAGATGATCATCCCGTCGCTGCTGCCGGTGCTGGCGCCGCTGGTGGTCTATTTCGGCGTGCTTCTGATCTCGGGCTCGAAGGCCTCGGCCTTTGCGGCACTCGGCGCCTCGCTGCTCGGCGTCATCGTCAACGGTCTGTTCGTCGCCATCTCGATGACCTCGGGCGGCGGCGCCTGGGACAACGCCAAAAAATCGTTCGAGGACGGCTTCACCGACAAGGACGGCGTCAAGCACCTGAAGGGTTCGGAGGCGCACAAGGCCTCGGTCACCGGGGACACCGTCGGCGATCCCTACAAGGACACCGCCGGCCCGGCCGTCAATCCGGCGATCAAGATCACCAACATCGTCGCCCTGCTGCTCTTGGCCGTGCTCGCGCACGGCTGAGGCTCGAGGCTGGAAGTCAGAAAAACCCGCGTGAGCGATCCCGCGGGTTTTCTTTTTGCCGTCACCCGATCTGCGTGAGGATCGAGCCGTCGGTTATCTTGTCGTCATTTGCGAGCATCATTGCCTTGGACAGGATGACCGACAGGATGTCGTCGCCCTCGAACGGCACGTAGGCTGGCCTTGGCCCGGTCGCCTCGTTTGACGGCACGATGCAGAGATAGCGGTCGTTGGGCGCCATTCTGATGTGCCCGGACGCGAAGTTGATCTTGTAGGTCTTGCGCTTGCCGTCGACGATCAGGAACTCGTCCGTGACCGTGCACTGGTTGGCAATGGCGAGGCCGGGCAGGATGGTGGCGATGAAATCGCGGCGACCCTTTGCCAGGCCGCTGGCCTGTCCCGCCGAATAGCGCTCGCGGTAGTCGAGGAATTCAGGCCGCTCCGACAGCGGGTGGCCGGCATTGCCGCCGCGATCCTGCCAGTGGCGGTCGTTGCCGATCGAGGTGCGGCCTGTCACGCTGTCGATGTCGTGCATCGCCTCGCAGAACGCGCGGGGAGGGACCGCATCGACGGACAGCGGAACCTCGTTCGGCTGCCCGGTCTTTGGGTCGAGCGCGAAGAAGGCGACCCGGTCCGTGGCGATGAAGGCGTAGAGGGCGGCGCCGCGCTCGGCGGCCTCGATGTCCTGCACGCGCGTGCCGATGCCGGCGACCCAGAATTCGGCGGCGACGCCGTGATGCGGCAGGATGAGCCGAACGCGTTCATGCTCGGCATTGTTGCCGTGCATGCTGCGGTTGTACGCCGTCCAGCCGCGCTTCTTCAGGATGGCCATGACCGGAGCCTGCTCCAGTATGTGCGCGGCGAAGCGGTTCGAATAGCTCTGCGTGGCAAGTTCGGCGTCGGTGACGACATAGACCGGCCGCCAGGCCTGGATAAAGGGCTGCTGGATCGTCTGCCTGGCAAGGCTCTCGCGCCAGGCGGCGACGGTCGTGGCCGGGCTGTCCAGCGGATGCCAAAGGTGGACCGTCCAGTCCGGTCCGGGAGCCGGGCAGCGAACGCCGGCATGATCGACAAGCCCGCCGCCGCGCGGCATGGCGACGAACGCCTCGCCCTTGGGACCCACAAAACGCCAGATCAGGCGCTCGGAAAGCGTGCGCAGCAGGCCATTGCCGATCAGCCGATCCTGCCAGCCCTGGTAATTCCAGTGGCGGCCGTCGCGCCAGGCGCTCTCGATGCGGCGCCGCGCTTCCGGCAGGATCAGCGCGATGTCCTTCGCCGCATCTTCCAACTCGCCCGCCATTTCGCTACCGCCGGGTGCCGCCTTGAAATCCTTGGCGATGCCGCGGCTCGACTTGCCTTTGGCGTCGATGCTGCGCAACTCGGCCTTGGCCGACGAGACAACGCGCAACTCGACGCGAACGCCGCCCAGTTCCTCGACACGAAGCCCGCCATCGCCGATGCCGTACTCGGCCATGGCGATTTCCTGCATGTCGTCGCCCGACAGGCCGAGCTTGCTGCCCGCCGCTTCCAGCGCCTTGTCGATCGACTTGATCACCACTTTGTCGTCGATCCTGCGGCGAAGGCGGCCGAGCGCATAGGCGGCGTCCGCGGTGCCCAACTGGCCGAGCGACCAGACGCAGGCCGCCCCTGTCTTTTGCGAACGCACGGTGCGTCCGTAATGCCCTGTCTTGATTAGCGTCGCGCCTGCCAGCGATTCCAGCAGCGGCAGCGCCTTGTCGGCCGGCAGGCGGGACAAGGCCAGGGCAATGCCGCGTGCGACCGCGACATTGTCGGGCGACAGTTCGCCGTGCAGTCGGCCGAGATCAAATTGCCAGGGTACATAGTCCCCGGCCGCACGCTGGAACAGCAGGCCCGGTATCGCGCAGATCGCCTTCAGCGCGGACTGCCGCACCGCCGCCGCATAACCCGCCGACTCCCGTTCCGGCAGCGGTGTCGGAAACACCGATGCATTCTGCGGGCTGAACACCAGGCTGTAGGCTTCGAGGCCGATATAGACGTCGCGGTCGATCTCCGGCAGCGCCGGTTCGCAGAGCGGTTTGAGCCACTGCCTGAAACCGTCGGCCACCGTATCGTGCCCAAGGGCTGCGATCTTGCGTTCGCAATCCTTCAGCCAGGTCGTGCCGGGCGCGCCATCGCCGGCGGCAACCAGATGGTTGAGCAGGCTTCCGTCAGGATCCCCGCCGCCGAATTCGAACGCCTCGACCTGCGTGCCGGCCCTCGTGAAGTCCTGCGGCCAACCCCGATCGAAGGTCGGCCCCACGGCGCGCAGCATCGCCATTTGCGCGGCGGTCGCGAGCTGTCGCCATTCGGGTTTTTCCTGGCTCAGCATGCGGCTGAGATGGTTGTTGTAGTCCTTGTGAAAACCTTCCTCGCCCCTGGTGTCGCGAGCCCACCAGCCGAACCTGAAGGCGGCACTGCCATCGCCGGAGCCAAAACGGGCGGCGAACGCCTGTCGGTCGGTCAGCCAGTTGTGCACCGTCCTGTCGCCGGCGTAGGCGCGGATGTCCTCGAACAGCGGTGCCAGTTCCGTCAGCACGTCGTCCCAAAATTCCGCCTTGTCGGACGGCGGCGGCGTGTAGCGCAGGTGCGGAAGTTTTCCCGGCGGATTGGCCCGCATGCGCGCAAAGAAACTGTCCTGCTGGCCGGCCCCGGCAAGCGCCTTCAGCGAAACGATCAGCGGTGGATCGGTCTTTTCCGGACCAGTCCGGTTTTTGTAGTACTGCGTATCGCAAACCAGCGCGATGAGCCTGGCGGCGTTGGCCCGGTCCTCGGGGCCAGGAACCAGTCCGTGTTTCACCGCGCGCTCGATCTCGCGGATGATGCCGAGCTTGGGCAACCCGCTCGACCAGCCGATCGTGCCCTTGAGGTGGAGGCCGGCCTGGTCGTTGGCAGAGCAGCCTGAGCACGGTGGCGGTTCTCGGCGCGTTCGCCTGGAAGCCGCTGCGCAGAAGATCGCGGCTCAAGGTTTCGCAAAAGCGCGCGAATCTGGGCGGGATGATGCCCTCGCGGCTGCGCACATAGATGGCTACCGCCGGGCCCCAGCCGAACCGCGCTCGCAGCACGTCGATAGTGTCGAACAACTCGCCGCGCTGTTCTGCCGACAAAGCGCGCAGGCGGCTGGTGATATCCTTGCGGGCTTCCTCCGAGTTCGCGGTGTCGTAGGCGCGGACGAGGGAGATGAGCTCCGCTGTCATCGGACGCGAAACGCCGGCGGATGAGGCGAGCTCGATATCCCGCGCCAGCGCCTCCGCCTCGCTCCGCTCCCTGTCGGCATGGGCGCGATGGAGGCGCTCGACCATCCTGTTTATGTCGGCGACCGGCGCCGGCTCAGTCGGACGCGCGGCGCCGCCTACGGCCTTGCCGAACGCCGCGGCCGCTGCCCTGAGACCCGAAAACAACCGTCCATTGCTCATCCGCTCAGCCTCCCTTGAGCCGCAAAAGCTTGATGAAGACGACGTCCGTGCGCGCTGAAATGACGGCCACGTCATCCAGTGCCATCATCTGCTTGCCACCGACGACCACCATGAAGGCGTTGCGCGAAAAGGCCTCGATCGCTGCCGCCACAGCCTGGTCCGGGTTGGTCTTCTTGAGCGGTCCGGTGTTTGGCGCATAGAGCAGGGTCTCGGTCGCCGCGTCGTTGCGCGACGCGTGCAACCTGTCATGCTCCAGCAGCACGCGTTCGGTGATGATCTGCCGGAGCGTGCACGGCACGCCGTCCTTCCAGTCCAGGACGAAGCTCTGGACCGGCTTGCGGGCGCCGATCTGGTCGTACATGACGATGCGGCTCATCTGACCCTCCGATCCGGCTGATCTTGCGGATCAAAAATTATAGGCAGATGAAACCCAAGCGCCATTGCGTTTTGTGGTGGATAAACGGCTAACGCAGAAGTTGCGCCCGCCACAGGATCAATAAAGGATCATCGGGACACTGGACGGCTTCGGTTTTGCTCTTCGAGCGAAGCTGGCCTCGCTGAGCCGGAACGGCGGTCAGTGTCAAGCAAAGCCCCGCCGGAGCGATCCGGCGGGTCCCTGGCTGCCTGATTCTGTGTTGCCCGCGTGCGAAAAGCGAGCCGGCCGTCGGTTACATGCCGTTGCCGCCGCCGGGCAGGCCCGGCGCCAGCTTGCTGGCGCCGTTGATGATCTGGCTGAGGAAGTTCTGGTCCTTGCCGCCGGTCGGCGTGGTGCGCGAGATGAAGTCGAAAACCTTGCCGTCCTTCAGCCCATAGTTGGCGATCTGGGTGACGCGGCCGTCGGCGCCGAAATAGACCGCCAGCACTTTCTGGTCGACCAGATGCGGCTTGTCGAAGGCGACATAGCGCTTGCGCGTCTGCGAGATGTAGTAGAAGGCCTCGTTGTCGAAGGTCGCCGTCGTCGACGGAGTGCCCAGCGCCAGCAGCACCTGTTCGCGGCTCGACCCCACCGGCACCGAGTCGATTGCCTGCTGGTCGATGACGTAGCCCTGGGTCAGCGTCTCGCCGGGGCTGAGATCGCCGATCATCTTGGACGAATTGCAGGCTGAAAGGGCGGCCGCCGCCACCAGCAGCGATGCCATGCCGGCCGGCCTGGCCAGGAAATGCAACTTGAAATTCAGCGCGCGCAACAACAACTCCATTAGCCGACCGCAACTTGCGCTGGGCGGCAAAACCGGTAAACCAGCTTGCCTGCCGATGCAACAAGGCCAATTCAACAAACGGTCCCCGGGAGACCACCCTCAATGTTCCAGCGCTTTTTTGGCCGCGAACGCCATGCCAACCGCGCTATCACCGAGGCGCTTTACGCACAAATCGTGGCGGCGGCGCGGCAAGCCGTTTTTTATTCCGACTGGAATGTGCCGGACACGCCGCTTGGTCGTTTCGAGATGCTGTCGCTGCACATGTTCCTGTTCCAGCACCGGCTGCGCGGCGAGAGCGGCGCCGCGACCGAGGTCGCCCAGGTGCTCATCGACGAGTTCTTCCTGGATGTCGAACATTCGCTGCGGGAGCTGGGCATCAGCGATGTCGGCGTGCCGAAGCGCATGAAGAAGCTGGCCAAGATGTTCTATGGCCGCACGGCCGCTTACGACGATGCGCTCGAGCGCGATGACAGGGAAGCGCTCGCCGCCGCGCTTACCCGCAATGTCGTGCCCGACGCGGGTGAGTGGCCGCAGGCGCCGCTGCTGGCCGCCTATGTCGTGGATGCCGCCCGGCATCTTGCGGCCCAGCCGGCCGAATCGATCGCATCCGGCACGCTGACGTTTCCGGCGGCCGGCTGAGGAGGCGAAGATGAAACATATCGACCCGCAAAGCCCGGTTTCCTTCGTCGCCAATGTCGCCCGCCTGCCGCAAAAAGGCCTGCCGGTGACGATCGAGGGCGACGAAAGGCAGCGCGCGGCGCTCGCCGTCGAGCACGAGCTGCTCTCGGTCGAACGCTATCGCGCCGAGCTTCTGGTGGCGCCGTGGAAGCGCAATGGCGTCAAAGTCAGCGGCCGCGTCGAGGCCGACATCACCCAGGCCTGCATCGTCACCCTGGATCCCGTGGAGGCGCATATAGACGAGCCGGTCGAGGCGCTGTTCCTGCCAGAGCAGTCGAAGCTTGGACGGCAGGGTTTCGAAGGCGGCGGCGAGATCGTGCTGGATGCCGACGGACCCGACAGCCCGGAGACCTTTTCCGGCGACACGATCGATGTCGGCGCGCTCGCCGAGCAGTTCTTCGGGCTGGCGATCGACCCCTATCCGCGCAAGGCCGGCGTGTCCCTGGAGGTCACCGGCGACGGCGAGGCCGAGGAAAGCGAATTCCAGCAAAAGCTGCGTTCGCTGCTTGGAAAATCCTGAAAGCGGACCTGATATTAGAAAAGCCGGTTGTGCGGCAGCCCAAAAACGCTATTTTCGCCGAACCTTCGCGAGCCCCCGAACCTGACCAGCTCAAGCCGCCGGCAGGCAAACCGTGAGATGAATACCGCGTGATCAGGATTTCCATCGATGCCATGGGCGGCGATCACGGACCAGGCGTGGTCATCCCGGCGCTCATGACGGTCGCCATCCGTCGTCCCGACATCCGCTTCATCATTTATGGCCGCGAGGATGCGGTGCGCCCCGAACTGGCCAAATTCCCCAAGCTCGCCGAGGTGAGCGAGTTCGTGCATTGCGAGATCGCGGTCCGCATGGACGACAAGCCGAGCCAGGCGCTGCGCCATGGCCGCTGGAAGTCATCGATGTGGAAGGCGGTCGAGGCGGTGAAGTCCGGCACCGCCCAGGCCTGCATCTCGGCCGGCAACACCGGCGCGCTGATGGCGATGTCGAAATTCTGCCTGCGCACCATGGCGACCATCGACCGTCCGGCGATCGCCGCGATCTGGCCGACGACGCGCGGCGAAAGCGTGGTGCTGGATGTCGGCGCCACCATTGGCGCGGATGCGCACCAGCTCATCGATTTCGCCATTCTGGGTACTGGCATGGCGCGCTCGATCTTCGGCATCGACCGTCCGAGCGTCGGTCTGCTCAATGTCGGCGTCGAGGAGATCAAGGGCCAGGAAGAGGTCAAGGAGGCCGGGCGCATGCTGCGCGAGGCCAACATGGCATCGATGAACTATCGCGGCTTCGTCGAAGGCGACGATATCGGCAAGGGCACGGTCGACGTCGTCGTCACCGAAGGCTTCGCCGGCAACATTGCGCTCAAGACCGCGGAAGGGACCGCCAGGCAGATCGGCGGCTATCTGCGCGCCGCCATGAGCCGTACGCTGATGGCCAGGATCGGCTATGTCTTCGCCAAGGGCGCCTTCGACCGGCTGCGCGAGAAGATGGATGTCGGCCGCTCCAATGGCGGTGTCTTCCTCGGCCTCAACGGCATTGTCGTGAAGAGCCATGGCGGCGCCGATTCGGACGGCTTCGCGGCGGCAATCGAGCTTGGCTACGACATGGTGCGCAATAATCTACTTGACCGCATCGAGGCCGATCTCGATCTGTTCCATGCGCGCAATCCGCATGCCCAGGCAAACAGGAAATCCGACGTCGTCGTCGACGCAAAGGAATAGGAAAGAGCTTTGATCAGATCAGTCGTGCGCGGCTCCGGCGCCGCGCTGCCCCGCCGCATCATGAAGAATGCCGATTTCGAAGGCATGGTCGAGACCTCCGACGAGTGGATCGTCCAGCGCACCGGCATCCGCCAGCGCCATGTCGCGGCCGATGACGAGACCACCGCCTCGCTCGGCGAGGCGGCCGCGCGCGCGGCGCTCGACAGCGCCGGCCTGACGCCCGCCGACATCGACCTGATCGTGCTGGCGACCTCGACGCCCAACAACACCTTTCCGGCGACCGCGGTCGAGATCCAGAACCGGCTCGGCATGCATCACGGCTTTGCCTTCGACATGCAGGCGGTCTGCTCAGGCTTCGTCTACGCGGTGGCGACCGCCGACCTCTACATTCGCGGCGGCCTGGCCAAGCGGGTGCTCGTCATCGGCTCCGAGACCTTCTCGCGCATCCTCGACTGGAACGACCGCTCGACCTGCGTCCTGTTCGGCGACGGCGCCGGCGCGCTGGTGCTGGAAGCCGGCGAGGGGACCGGCACCATCGCCGACCGCGGCGTGCTGGCGGCGAGCTTGCGCTCCGACGGCGTCCACAAGGAGAAGCTGTTCGTCGATGGCGGGCCTTCGACCACCGGCACCGTCGGCCATCTCAGGATGGAGGGCCGCGAGGTGTTCAAGCATGCGGTCGGCATGATCACCGACGTCATCGAGGCGACGTTCTCGCAGGCCGGCATCACCGCCGACGATCTCGACTGGTTCGTGCCGCATCAGGCCAATAAACGGATTATTGACGCTTCCGCCAAGA